>CAYSLW010000049.1:2802-10893 GCA_964431955.1 uncultured Candidatus Methanoperedens sp.
CAACTCAAGGAGCATCGAATCGCTGATGGCGCTGCAGGAATCCCTTCACTGGGCAGTGGGCAGGAACAGGAGAAAAGTATCCATCGGGGTGCACGACCTTGCAGGAATAAAACCACCTCTTCGGTATATTGCACAGCAGCCGGATTTCAAGTTCACTCCTCTTGACTTTGCAGAGCCCATGAGCATGAGGGAAATACTTGAAAAACATCCCAAAGGTGTCAGGTTTGCATATATCCTTGAAAAATTCGATAAATACCCGCTAATCCTTGATGCTGAGGATAACGTGCTCTCATTCCCGCCAATTATTAACTGCGAACTTACGAGGGTGACTGAAGACACCACGGATATGTTTGTAGAAGTCACAGGTCTTGATCCAGCAGTTTCCGTAGCATTGAACATCGTGGTAACATCGCTCGCAGAGCGGGGGGGCAGAATTGAATCAGTTACCATAGACGGCAAGATGCAGACGCCGCAGCTTGAGCCCCGGCTCATGAAATTGAGAAGCAGTGAAGTCAAGGAACTTCTCGGGCTAAAACTCACAAATGAAGAAATCATCCTATGCCTTGAAAAGATGAGATACGGCGCAAGAGCGTCAGGTAAAACAATCGAAGCATCTGTTCCTGCTTACAGGGCAGATATCCTGCACGACTGGGACTTAATCGAGGACATAGCAATAGGATACGGTTTTGATAAAATCAAACCTGAGCTTCCATCCACTTCAACTATAGGCAAAACGCATCAGATTTCAAAACTCAAGGACTCAATACGGGAAATAATGGTTGGACTGAATTATTTTGAAGTAATGCCCTTCACCCTCACCAGCGAGCGTGTGCAGTTCGAGATGATGCGCCGGGAAAAGGCGGCATGCGTAACGCATATACTGTATCCAATTAGCGAGGACCATACCATAGTGCGCTCTACGATTTTACCCAACCTGCTTGAGATACTGTCAATAAACAGGCATCGAGAGCTTCCGCAGCGAATATTCGAGGTTGGGGAGGTCGTTGTGAACTGCAAAACTATGCAGCGCCTCGGCTGCGCAGCCATCCACCCGCAGGCAAATTTTACTGAAATCCGGGCTGTCGTGGATGCCGTTATGAGGGAGAGGCGCATGGGATATGAGGTCGCAGAATCAAACGACCCGGCGTTCATCGAAGGCAGGCGCGCTGATATCGTAATCAAAGGTGAAAGGGTAGGGGTGTTGGGCGAAATTCACCCCGGGGTTATCTCTAATTTCGGGCTTGAACATCCCATAATCGGGTTTGAACTGAAATTGCTTGGATGAACTCTGACAATAACTACAGGCGCATTTTCTCTATCTGGGCTTTTGCTTTTCTGGCTTCATTTTCAAGTCCAATTTTTTCAAATATATGAGAGCTTTTTGTGTAGATTCAATTGCCTCTTCTTTTTTACCAGTATGGGAATAAAGTAAACCCATCTGCGCCAAGGTGTAGGCTAAATCGCGCAGGTTGCATAGTTTTTTCTCAATCTCCATAGACTGTCTGTATTTCTCAAGCGCCTCATCGTATTCACCTTTACTTTGGTGAATCGTTGATAACAGGCTGGTTAATAGCGGAAAATTCATCCCGCATTATATTCAGTTTCGTTAAAAATGCAGATTTACCAGATGAAGTAACAGCTTTTGAAGCTTTTTCAATGCCATAAATAAAAATTGCTGCTTTATTTTTCAATGATGTGGGGTTTTTCCTGATTTCATTAATGGAGTGAACCCCTCAAAGTAGACATGTAGTTAAGCTATGGTCACTGGAGGGAAATACATGGGAAAAACAACAAGAAAAAGACACTCTCGTGAGTTCAAGATCTCGATATTGCGGGAGCTTGAGAGTGGAAAGAACTTAGCACAGCTCAGTCGTGAAAACAACATCCATCCGACAATGATATCCAGATGGAGAACGGAATTCGAAGAGAATCCTGATGCTGCTTTCAGCGGCAACGGCAATACTTACAAGGATGCTGCACGGATCGAAGAACTGGAACAGCTTGTGGGCCAGTTGTATGCTGAGACCAATTTTTTAAAAAAGACTATGTGAGTGATCATTTCTCCACCATCAGCTTCCTGACAGGCTCAAGTATCCCGTTCATATACTCAGCACCCGCAGCCTTCAAATCCATCGGATGAAGCCCCTTCGCCGCAAAATCAGATTCAAGCGCCTCGTAGCTACTATAATGCAGGTCGCCGCCGTATTTTAGAGGGCGCTTGATGGTTATCTCAGGATAGCGCGGCATGATGTGGAATTTGAAAAGGCTCAAAACCGGATTATCCTTCACCGAACCCTCAGTGCAGAACGCCCCTTTCATTTTCTTCTTTATCTCGTCAGGCGTGTCATCCACTGAAATGTAATTGCCCTTGCTCGATGACATTTTCTTGCCGTCAAGACCGAGAAGAATAGGAGTGTGTATGCATATTGGCGCCCCAAAGCCAAGCTCGGGCAAGCCCTCCCGCGCCAGCATGTGAATCTTTCGCTGGTCGATGCCTCCAACAGCCACGTCAACGCCCAGATGAGCAATATCCAGCGCCTGCATGAGTGGATATATCATCTGCGACACCTTGGGGTTTTCAGCATCCCTGCTCACCTCATCCATGCTTCGTCTTGCCCTGTTCAGCGTGGTGCTGCGGGCAAGCTTGAGGACGTTCAGCATGTATTCAGGCTCAAGCTGGTACGAAGAGCCAAGAACGAAGTCGGTCTTCTTCTCATCAAGACCGAGCGCAATAAAACATTTCTTATTATATTCGGCGATTTTCTTCACTTCATCCATGGTCCCTTTTTCGTTAAGGTATGCATGAATATCTGCAAGGAGCACAGTAATCCTGAAACCTGCCTGCTGGAGGTCGAGAAGCTTGTTCACAGTGAGCACATGACCCATGTGGATTTTACCACTTGGTTCGTATCCCACGTAAGCTGAGGGCTGCTTTTTTGTGCTTACCAATGCTTCAAGCTCTTCTTTTGTGACTACCTCTTCTATGTTTCTGGTGATTAGCGCTAAAATGTCCATAATTAAAGACTCCTTTGGCATTGGTTCGACTCCTCTATAGTTATGGATTTCATGGTCATTTATGACACTCCTCCATTTGGTAGTGAACGGAGACTATAGACTCCCGCCAATCCCAAAAGTTCAAGGTTTTTAGATGCATTATAATCTGCGTTTATCTCAGATTTACATTTAAGACATAAAAACCTCTCGCCTTTGCGATTTCTTCTATCAATGTTGCCACAAATGGAGCATCTCTGTGAAGTTTTCCATGGACTCTTGGGTGCTATGCATATCCCCTTCTCTTCACAAAAACACTCAAAACGTTTGCCGACCCTGGCATAATGCCAGAAAGATAGAAGCCTATTTACATTCCGTGAAAACTTTCCACGCTTATTGGCTTTTACATTCTTGAGTTCCTCAAGTGCAATAAGTTTGATATTGTCTGTGTTTAATTGTTTGAGACACCGGTTCGTTTCTGTTTCAATAAAATGGTGATAGCTTTTTCTTCTTTTACCTCCTTTCTTGATTGCTTCTTTAAGTTCTTTTCCAATCATCTGACCATCAGAACATGCAATCATGCAATTGAATCCCCTATCGATTCCCATAACATTGCCTTCTTGTCTTAACGGAGGTGTTTCTTTCTCAAAGATTAAATCTATAAACAATCCTTTTTCGTTATAACCAATACGTATCGAACTATATAGCAGCCAACTATTGTCCCTGAATTTGTTGGTATGTTCAGTCCAATTGAATGGAATTACCATTTTTGGAATGCCTGAACCTGTTTTTATGCACATCTCGAAATGACCATTAAACTTTTCTATCTCCACAAATCTGCTGTCCAGGCTGGCTGTATGTGACTTAAATCTCGGCATCGTTTGTGACCTTTTACTTTTTTTCATCTGAGAGCGGACTATTTCTTTAGCCTGCTTCGATGCACACTGGCTTAGCCTGGCTGTTACTCCGAATCTTTTCTCTATCAGTTTTGTTATATTTTTATCAACCAAATTTTCTGTGAAGTTAGATGCTGACCAAAACAAAATGATACAATAATTAATTATGTTTTGATATAGATTAAGGAACTTCTTCAATGCGTCACATTTTGATGTGTTAAGGTCATTGAGATATATTCGTGATGTTCTTCTCATCCACCCTTTATGAACTCGATTGTGTCTCTTTATCATCTTTCAGTTCCTTTATTATTTTCTCAGTTTTCCCCTTGCTCCTTCTTAGACCATATATCCGAGCACAAAAACTTGTAATAATAGAAATGAAGTCCTGCATAAGGTCGCCTTTATCATTCCCCGACTCGTTCACCACTTCTATTTTTTTGCCCACATCTTCAAACCATGTGTTTATATAATTAAATCCAAATCGTGTCAACCTGTCTCTATGTTCAACTATAAGAATCCTGTAATCCTTATCTATAAGTAATTTATTCAACTGCTTCCTGTTATCATTGACACCACTACCAATTTCTTTAATGACTTTATGAATCTGATAACCTCTTGCAATAGCATAATCTTCCAGTCGCTGCGCCTGTCTATCCAGATTGTCTTTATTCTCGCTACTTGAAACACGTGTGTATATACACACTTTATCGGGTAGACTTTTCTGAATATCTTCCATAACTATTACTGTCCCTGTCGGAAGTTGATGTGCATTCAGTTTTCCAGCCTTCCATAATCTCCATGCGGTCTTGTATGAGATTCCTTGCTTTCTTGCCCAGTCCGATAACTTCATCGTCTATCTTTGTCTATATACGTCCATAAACCTATTTAAGCTTTATGATACTCTGGGAAGTATTAATACCCCGTATTTAAATACGGGGTCTTCAGGAAAACAAATGCTTTCTGTAATCATTCATCCACAGGATTCAAAACTCGCAGTTCTACCGGTTAAAGATAATGCCAAAGTGCCAGTTTTCCATGGAACCCTCACATTAAAGAAAACTCCAAAAGGAGCGCGGGCAGGCAAATTCAGGATTAGACAGGGAGAAAAAGAAGAACTCAGGGCTCCTGAAGAGCTAATCGAACTGCTGCGCCTTGCGGATAAGATTCTTATTGCAGAGGGAAATGAGCAATCAGAGGCAGGATTCAAGGAACTGCTGGCTGCATATCAACTGGATTACGGCTATACAAACACATGCCGCCTGTGTCTTCTGGCAGGAAAATATACCACAGTGAATAAAAACTCTATTCGCTTTCACAACGAATCGATATGCGAGGAGTGCGCAAAAAATGAACTTATGCGTGAAACAAAATCCGCAAAGCTGGGCAGGCATGGACAGGAAAGGCTTGTCCAGATATTATTTCAAACAAGAGATCTTGATAGAGTGCTTGCGATGCTCAGTCCTGAAAAACTGGATTCCGGACTGACGAGATTTGATTCGATTGAGGCTTCAAGGGTAAAAACCTCGATTAAAGTAAAAGACCTGCCTGTCCATAAAGAGTTCAAGAACATACTCCTTCATCAACTGGAAGAATTAATGCCTGTCCAGGCGCTCTCGGTAGAAGCAGGTCTCCTTGAGAGGAAAAACCAGTTAATCGTTTCGGTAACGGCTACCGGAAAGACATTGATCGGGGAACTTGCGGGCATCCAGAACATCCTGAATAAAAAAGGTAAGATGCTTTTTCTTGTCCCCCTCGTGGCGCTTGCGAACCAGAAATATGAACAATTCAATAAACGTTATTCTTCCGTTGCATCCATATCCCAACGCATTGGTACGAGCCGCATAATAAAAGGCACAAAAGGAGTTAGAACCTCTATTTCTTCTGACATAATCGTGGGCACATACGAAGGCATCGATTTTATTATCAGGTCAGGCAAGGCAAAAATGCTCGGCGATATCGGGACTGTAGTAATAGACGAGGTGCACATGCTTGAGGACAAAGAACGTGGTCACAGGCTCGATGGGTTAATAGCGCGCCTGAAATTCATTGCACCGAATGCACAGTATATATACCTCTCAGCCACTGTTGGCAAGCCGGATTGGCTTTCTGAAAAACTTGGAGCGGCATTGATAGAGTTTGAAGAGAGACCTGTCCCGATCGAGCGCCACCTTATCTTTGCGCCCGAATACGAGAAAAAGCGATTGATTGAGCGGCTTGCCAGGCAGGAATATGATAAGAGTTCCTCAAAAGGTTTCCGTGGACAGACCATTGTATTCACCAATTCGCGGCGGAACTGTCATGTGCTTGCAGACGGTCTTTTGATAAAAGCGATGCCTTATCATGCAGGACTTTCGTATTACGAGCGAAAGAAAGTGGAGGAGAAATTCGGGAGAGGGGAACTGCCTGTGGTGGTGACCACGGCGGCTCTTGCAGCGGGCGTGGATTTTCCCGCATCGCAGGTGATTTTTGAATCGCTGGCTATGGGAATCGAATGGTTAAATGTGAGGGAGTTCCAGCAGATGCTGGGGCGCGCCGGGAGACCGGATTATCATGACCTCGGTGTTGTGGTACTGCTGGCAGACCCTGAGAAGAAATTCGGGAAGGGCGATACAGAGGATGAAATCGCTTTCAGGCTGCTGAGAGGAGAACTGGAGCATTTCGGAGTGGACTACGGTGAGGATGAACTGCTTGAAGAGACGCTTTCTAATATCGTGGTTACTCAGAAACTCCCGGATATTAGAAAAATAAATGGATTACTGCTCGGAGAGGGAAACCTCAACTACTTGCTGGATAAACTCACAGAATACGGGTTTATTGAAAAGACAGGCTCGGTTTTTCATCCCACGAAACTTGGAAGTATTGTAGCTTCGCATTTCCTGAGCGTGGAGCAGACCTTCCTGATTAAGAATGCCGTACTTGACGGATGTGAGCCGCTGGATATAGTCACGGAGCTTGAAACCCTGGATGCTGTATATTTCAGGTATGCCTCGCAGTTATCAGATGCCCTGGGGACCGACCTTCCCACAAGAGTTTTCGGCGCCGGGCTTGATATCGTTTTTTCGGCAGACGGCTTCTCAAAGCTGAAGGAGAACCTGCGCCGTACCATGCTTGATTTCGCGCGGGAGTTCATGTCATGCACCTGTAAGGATTCGCCGTACTGCGGCTGCGCTGAGAAGAAGTTCTCGGCAAGGGTGATTGAGCTTTGCGCCGAGGGGCTGTCGCCGGATGGGATTATCGCGGAGCTTGAGAAGCAGTACGGGGTTTATGCTTATGCCGGGGATGTGCTCGGCTACCTCGACCAGGCTGCGAGGGCTCTTGAGGCTGTGGAGTTGATAGCCGGGATTTATGGGAAGAAGGAGCTGAGCGAGAAGGCGAGGGGGTTGCGGGAGAGGATGGAGGGACTTTAAAATCTTGGCAGCGTTTCTTCCTTATCTCTGTGCTCGAATCGTTTCTCAAAATTTAAAATGGTAAAGCCTACTATCGCAGCATTTAAATTCTTGAAAAAAAGAACTGTTATCCTATGAACCTCAAAAAAGCAGGCTTCTCCACGCGCGCAATCCACGCAGGCTAGAAAAAGGATGAAACAGGCGCAGTGGTCGCGCCTATTTACCAGACTGCGCCCTTCGAGTTCAAAAGCGCAGAGCATGCTGCAAGGGTAATGAGCGGTAAGGAAAAGGGGTACATATATTCAAGGGGCTTGAATCCAACCACAGAAGTGCTAGAGGAAAAAATGGCACACCTTGAGGGAGGCGAAGCTGCGCTTGCTCAGGCATCAGGTATGGCTGCAATAAGCAACGCGGTTTTCACTTTAATCAAAGCTGGCGACCATGTGATTGCAGACGAGGTGATTTACGGGAATACATACGACCTCTTTGTTGACCTTGAAAATCTGGGCATAGATGTGAGTTTCGTAGATACCTCGGACATAAGGAACGTGGAAGATGCTCTTCGCCATCAGCACGAGCTTGCGAAAAAGCAGATGCACGGCTTCGGTGGCATGATTGCATTCCTGATGAAAGATTCAAAGGATATCCCGAAATTCCTCGATGCTCTCGAGATTTGCAAGCTCGCTGTGAGCCTTGGAGAGCCGGATACGCTCATCCAGCATCCTGCAACCATGACGCATGCTGTTGTTCCAAAGGAAAAAAGAATTAAGTATGGGATTGCTGACGGGCTTGTTCGCCTTTCTGTAGGGCTTGAGGAT
>CAYSLW010000050.1:0-10852 GCA_964431955.1 uncultured Candidatus Methanoperedens sp.
GAACAATAAATTTAGATCCACATATTATAAATTAAGTTTTTTCACCGTTAGTGCTTTGAAAATGGCTCTTCACGACCCTGAAATAAGGGTAAAAACTCATGAATGTCCTTTATTTTTCCATAATAGAATATCAAAGGTAGTAATCAATGGTTCTACTTTTCTAAGAGACATAGAAATCCAATATAATCCTGAGCTAAATACGTTTATTGGTGGGAGAGGTGTAGGCAAATCGGCTATTATCGAGGCTATGCGATACGCTATGGATTTGCCAATCTACGCCGAGAAATCTTCTCGAATTGATTTTGTAGAGAGTGTTGTTGGAAGTGGAGGAGAGATCTCTGTTTTCATTGAAAGATACTATGGGAATGAGAAGAAAGAATTTGAAATGAGGAGAATGATAGGCAAGGAGACAGAGATTTATGAAAATAGCGAAAAAACGGCTCTGTCTATACAGAGTTTATTCGAAGAAGGGAAATGCCCAATTATAATAGGTCAAAAAGAACTCTATCATCTTTCCACTACACCTGACTTTCAGCTTCAATTAATTGATGAATTTATAGGAGAGAGAGTAAGACATATTCAGATTGAATTTAAAAAATTAATTGAACAATTGAAAGGAAATGGAAGGAAACTTTTGGCTCTTAAAGAAAAAGTAGGGGAAAGGGATGAATATGAGCAAAAATTAAAGGAGATAGAAGCAAAAATAAAAGTTTATAAAGATCTGGGAATAGAAGAAAAACTTAGAAGATGGACCAACATAGTAGATGATGGAGAAAAACTAGAAGAGGCAATTGAAAAGGTTAAGGAGATTACCGTAAGATTGTTTTTCTCCTTCGATGAGTCCATGTCTGAATTATTCTATATAGAAAATAATTTAAAATCAGGCAAAAGTGAAAATAAATTAATATTAGAACGGATTGCTGAAGAGATAACTAATCTTAAAAAGATAGTTGAGCAAAATAAAAAACTACTTTCTGAAGAAAGAGCTAATGTTACTAAAAATATTGAAATCTTGCATAACGATTGGATACAGAAAAAGAAAGATGTCGAGAAAGAGACTCAAAAAATAAAAAAAGAATTAGATGCGAAAGGGCTTAAACCCGATGAACTTGAAAGATTAACTAAGGGAAGGGCAAAGTTAATTCCGCTAATTGAAGAATTAAAAAGACTGGAAAGAGAAATTGAAAAATTGGAAACTGAACGGGAGAGATTAACAAAAGAAATAGGGGAGAAGAGACACGATATCTTTAATGTAAGAAAACAACAACTGGATAAAATAAATGAGGCTCTGAAAAGCAGGCTTAAAATTGAAGTGAAATATGAAGAATCAAAGAGCAGCTTTGTTGATGATTTAAAAAATTTATTAATAGGCTCGAATGTCTCAACCAAAGCGATTGAAGCGATTGTGTATGCTCCTAATAAAGTTACAGATGGACTTTTACTTTCTCAACATATCAGAGAAGATAGCGAACAGAAATTGCAAGAGGAATTCAACCTAACTCAGGCAATGTCCAGCAGAATATTGAAATGGTTTAAAGATTCAGAAAGGCTTTATGAGCTTGAAACTCTTTTTCCTGAGGACAAGATAGAGATATTTTTAAAAGTAAATGCAGAATATAAAGGAATTGATAAACTTTCTATGGGTCAAAAAGCCACTGCGTTACTGTTGCTTCTATTTGCCCAAGAGGATAGGATTATAGTTCTTGATCAGCCTGAAGAAGATTTGGATAACCGCTTTATATACGAGGATGTAGTGAAAATTCTTAGAGAAATGAAAGGAAAAAGGCAACTAATTGTTGCCACCCATAATGCGAATATTCCTGTATTAGGAGATGCAGAATTGATTCTTGTTTTAGAGGCTAAGAATGAAAAATGTGCTATCATTAATAAGGGTTCTATTGATAAAGAAGATATTAAAACAGATGTAAAAAATATTATGGAAGGCGGAGAAGAAGCTTTCAGAATAAGAGCTGAAAAATATGGAGGGATGTAAACGGATAAATTAGAACTTCAAGAAAGGATATTAAAAGGCGAGGATTTACATACAGAATTCAAGGAAATTTTACCTGATAATGAAACCCTTGCAAGGTCTATTGTTTGCTTCGCAAATACAGATGGTGGACAATTAATAATTGGTGTTAGTAATTCAGGAGATACTGGGGGAATTAAAAATTTAGATGAAGCAATAAGAAGAATTGACGATGTTGCATTCAACCGCTGTGAACCACCTATCAGTATCCTTCCAGAAACAGTAAATATTGATAGTAAAGTCATTTTAATTATTAATATTCCTAAGGGAGAACAGAGACCTTATCGGACAAGAAGTGGTCTTTATTATATTAGATCAGGCAATAGATGTAGACAGGCATCATGGGAAGAAATAAGAAGACTATATCAAACAAGTGAAAGCATTTATTATGATGAAATTCCAGTTTCTAAAGCTTCACTTGCCGACCTTGATATAGAATATTTTAAAGATTTTCTGAAAACACAATTAAGTTTATCTCCAGAAGATAATTTGATTGAAAACTATCTTAAGAATCTTAAACTTATTTCCATTAATAAAAAACCAACTATTGCAGGATTGTTATTTTTCGGAAAAAACCCTCAGCATTTTATCCCCTACTCAAAAATTATAGCTGCTTATATTCCTGGTGGAGATATTTCAACTCCCCCAGCAGATAAAAAGGATTTAGAGGGGAAAATCCCAGATATGCTTGAGAGTTCACTAAAGTTTTTAAGATTATATCTTAAGGAGAAACACAGAATAAAAGGTTTTGAGCCTGAATTATATCCTGAAATTCCTGAAGAAGTCTTGAGGGAGGGAATAGTAAATGCAGTCACTCATCGTGATTATACTGTTAATGCGTCAATAAGATTATTTATATATAAAGATAAAATAGAAATTAGAACACCGGGTAGATTGCCCAATACTGTAACTATAGATAGCATGAAAATAGGAGGTTCTCATGTGCTTCGAAATCCAACTATTTATAATCTACTTTACAAGATTGGGATGGTAACAGATATTGGCAGTGGGGTTTTTAGAATGATTAAAACAATGAGAGAGAAATTAAATAAAGAAATCAATCTAAATTTAACTGAAACTGAATTTATATTATCAATTCCTCGCTGATTTTGGTTTAATGAGATAAGGCGAATAATAAAAAGTATGTGGAACTCCTCTGGGCTGGGAAAATAAATCTTATCTATATTGATCCTCCGTTTTTCACAGGCACAGATTTTACCATCAGAACAAAGGTTGGAGATGAGCAAATAGAAAAAGCGTCCTCTATTATTGAGGAGCGCGCATACAGCGATACATGGAGCGGCGGGATTGCTTCTTATTTGAAATATATGTACGAACGATTGATTTTGATGCGCGAGTTGCTGGCTGAGAATGGTTCTATTTACGTGCATCTGGATTGGCATGTGGGGCATTATGTGAAGGTGGTGATGGATGAGATTTTTGGGTATGAGAATTTCAGGAATGAGATTGTGTGGAAGAGAGCCGATGCCCATAATGATCCAGACCGTTATGGTAATACCTTTTGTTTGGCAAAAACTGGTTTATACAGCCAATAAAAGCATCTTTAATTATGTTCCATGCGATAATGATTTTGAAGTGGATTTTGCCAAATTCCTGGACAGAGCTGAGGATGTTGTGTCTTTCAGCAAAATTGTCTCTAAAATAGGGTTCTTTGTGGAATATAGAGATGTAGATGTAGAACATAAAGACAAGAGGATAGGATTATGGTGCGAAGATGCCACTAACTTAATGGAAAGCAAATGGTCATTCATAAGAGTTGATCAAGAAGATTTTGAAAAATACAGATTTAAGAGCATCAAAGAATTGGCATCTACTGTGAGAAAATAAAGTGAAGGGGATATTCGCTTATGGACATTCAAACCACAACCCACACCGAACTCATCGACATAACCGACCGCATACGTGCGGTTGTAAAGGAAAGCGGCATAAAAGACGGAATATGCGTCATATCCACGCGCCACACCACAAGCGGCATAATAATCAACGAAAACGAGCGGGGATTAAGAAAAGACATACTTGAGATGTTAGAAACGCTTGTCCCTGAAAATAAAAGCTATGCTCACAACCAGATAGACAATAATGCCGATTCTCATCTTCGGGCTGTCCTTCTGGGAAACAGCGCCACAATACCTATCGAAGACGGGCATCTCGTTCTGGGTACGTGGCAGAGCATATTCTTTGTTGAACTAGACGGTCCAAGAAACCGCAATGTAAATATAAAAATAATAGGGAGCTAGAACGTGTTCAGTTCTCCCTTAACCAGTTTCTCAGTAATTTTTGTGATATCCGCCAGCCATTGGTCGATGATAGCCTCAGACTCGGATTTAATAACGTTCATATTAGCGCCGTCCTGGGGTATTACCTGTGCGCTGGCTATCAGCGGCTGGTCGATGGGATAGCCTATCTGTGAAAGGATGCGGATATACACGTCCTCAATTCCCGGGACATTCTTTGCGATATCATTCGCTATCTGGTTGGAGAGAAGATTGTACAGCTTGCCCACATGGTTTATTGGGTTCTTACCGCTGGTCGCTTCCATGCTCATTGGTCTATTCGGGGTGATCAAGCCGTTGCACCTGTTTCCTCTGCCTACTGAACCGTCGTCGCCCATCTCGGCTGAAGTACCGGTTACGGTCAGATATACCGACCCGGTTTCCTGATCGTCGCCCGTGTTCAAAAAGACATCAACTTCACGCTCCGTATATCCCCCTGCAAGGTCGCATATTTTACCGCAGAGTTCTTCTTTTATCGAAAAATAATGCGACTGGTCATCGATATATTTTCCTATCATCGCACATGCAACGGTAAGGGTTATTTTATCATTTTTCCTCATGCCCATGACTTTGATATCTGTTCCTACGGCAGGAATGTCCTTCTTGAAGTTCAATACCATCTGCCTTTCGGTATTATAGACTATTTTTTCTACTTCCGAGAAAGGGGCATGTCCAACACCGAAAGAAGTATCATTAGACATTGGCGCTTTACCGCGTTTGAAAACTCCCTGGAGGTCTGTTGACCCCATGCCAAGTTTGCAGTCGATTATAACATCGTGTTCTGAATCAATGTCAGGAAGTGTGGTTTTCAGATAATGCTTTGCGGCTTTTACAGCTGTGGTATCTGTAGCAATTTTTGTGTCCTGGAATTCTTTTGTCGCTCTTCCAACAAGAAGCACATAAATCGGTGAAATCATTTCTCCGCCTTTAAATTCAGGATGGGAGCGTCCTGCCACAACTTCGACCTGGTCTGTGTTATGATGAAGCACCGTCCCGCATTTTTTGATGTATTCATTGCACAGCGCCCGGCTTACCGCTTCTGCAAAGCCGTCTGCCATGCTGTCGGGATGACCAACTCCTTTTCTCTCTACTATTTCTATCTCCTGTTTTTCGATTGGAGTCTGTGTTATTTTCTCAACGCGAATATTTCGTGCCATTAGATTACCTCGAAGGGTTTTCTCCAAAACATGTTATTTAGGATATAATAACTTTCGGTTTGAGGTAAATTAACCCTGAGAGGTGAACCAAAAGCATGAGGGCAACATAAAACCTACCAACACCTTTTCTTCTTAACTCTTTATATATAAATCATGAATAGAATATTTATTTGATCTCGCTTATTTCAATTTTACCACCATTATAACAAACAGCATATTTAATGCGGCGAAGCTTAGCCCAGCTCCAGACAGGAACTATCTTACACTCTCCTTCTTTGAAATTATCTGTATTGATTATTATCTCATTAGATTTTTGCTCAAAATGGAAAGGAATCAAATCTTTTAAAAAACCCATTTGTTTAACCACTTTCAGGCTCTACCGGGAAAATTTTTATTATATTTCCTTCCTTACATACAGCTCGTTTCCGACCATCTCCCCAATCAGCATCTAAAACTTGGCATGTTCCTTCTTTCAGTTTGTTTGGGTCGATTGTAACAACATGTCGTTTCTTTTCTTCAGCCATAATGTTCACATGTATGATTAGTAATCCATACTTAATAAATTTATGCCTCCCTTTTCTACATTTTTCAGCCAGATGCTGATAGATTTAAGACTTTGACTAAACCACAACAGAAAGAATATGTTAAATGTAATAATGCAAGTAGTATAGTGCTTGTGTACAAAAATACTTTATAAAACTATGAAATGATGTCCTTAATATCCAACTCTACATTAGAACTCCTCAAAAAGCACGGCTACCACCTCGCAGGCTCGCACGGCGCAGTAAAAACATGCCTGTGGCTCAACAAAAGCCTGCGCAACGATGGCGGCTGTTATAAATCCCGGTTCTACGGCATGACCTCGCACCGCTGCATCCAGATGACTCCCACGCTTGTATGCAACCACCGATGCCTCCACTGCTGGCGCGCCATCGAAGTGCCAGTGGAAGTCCCCAAAGTATGGGATTCCCCAGAGGAGATAGTAAAAAGCTGCCTCACTGAACAGCGCCGCCTTGTTTCAGGCTACGGCGGCTCTGAGTTCATGGATAAGGCAAAGTGGAAAGAGGCATTTGACCCAAAACATGTTGCTATATCGCTATCAGGTGAGCCCACGTTCTATCCCTATCTACCCGAACTTGTCGAAGAGTTCCATAAAAAAGGCATGACTACCTTTGTGGTCACCAACGGGACAAACCCCGAAATGGTAGGAAAAATAAAGCCCACGCAGCTTTATATCAGCCTGAACGCACCCGATAAAGATACCTATGAAAAGGTATGCGCGCCTCTTGCTGATACCTGGGAGAATATACTGCAGTCGCTGGAAGTCATGAAAGATTCTAAAATACGGACTGCTATAAGGATAACCCTGACCAAGGGTGTCAATATGTTTGCACCTCTGGGTTTTGCACGTTTGATAGAAGCTGCCGAGCCTGAATATGTTGAATTGAAAGCCTACATGCACCTTGGATTTTCGAGAAAGCGTTTGTCTCTGGACAGCATGCCTTCCCACGAAGAAGTACTGGATTTTTCAGGAAAGGTAGCGCAGGCTCTGGGTTATTGCATCGCTGATGAATCCGAGAATAGTCGTGTGGTGCTGCTGTCGAAGGACGGGACAAAACGCCATATAGTGTAACGGGGCTGTCAAAAAGTTTGGTGTTTATACAGATTTACCACGGAGGCACAGAGACACGGAGAATTTATAATTGCTCTGCGCCTCCGTGTCTCCGTGGTTGATTTCTCTGGTACAAAATCCTTATGTGCTTTTATATGCTTATATCCATGCAAATATGACTGAAGGAGAGGCTGAGGTAATTTCCAGTGAAGATATACTGGAAGAGCCCATCGAAATCCTGGTGACCCTCGCCAAAAACGGGGAAATCGACCCGTGGAATATAGATATAGTGGAGGTCACGGACAAGTTTTTACGGCATGTAGAAGAGCTTGAAAAGATGGATCTGCGCGTCTCTGGAAGAACTCTTTTGTACGCTGCTATATTATTACGCATGAAATCCAATGCGCTTGTGGAAGTGGAAGAGCCGCAGGATATTATCGAAGATGATTCTTTGCAATTTGAAATCAGTGATTATCCCATACCTTCTATGCCCCTTCGGCGCTCATCCAAGCGACCGGTGACGCTTCCGGAATTGTTATCAGAACTAAAGAAGGCAGAGGCGGTAGAAAAGCGAAGGTTTGATCGTTTTGACACTAAAAAAGAAGAGCGGCGTGCCACTATTGATGAAGTGCTTTCAATTGCCCATGAAGAGGACGTCGAAAGCAGTGTTGGAAGGATGAGAAAATTATTAAATGAACTATTCGAGAAACAAAAGTATATCAAATTCTCTGACCTGACCAATCCTCTTGACAGAGCAGGCAGGGTTATGGCTTACCTTGCGCTTCTCTTTCTGGCGACAAAGAAGGAGATATGGCTTGAGCAGGAAGAACTTTTTGGTGAACTTTTCATCCGCATGCAGGGGACTTCATGAGCGGTGACAAGGAGATTATAGAAGCAGCCCTGTTTGCATCAGGCGATCCCATAGATGTTGAGCAGCTTCGCCAGTTGATAAGAGGAAAGAACGTCAGGGAGTTGCTCCAGCAGTTGATGGATGAATATGCACAGCGCGGCAGTTCCATCGAGATAAGGGGGATCGAAGGCAGGTTCGTGATGCAGGTCAAGCCAGAATATGCAGAAAAGGTAAGGCGGCTCGCGCCAAAAGAACTGCGCTCTCCAGTGCTTCGAACTCTGGCTATGATAGCTTACCACCAGCCTCTGACGGTGGCTGAGCTTGTATACAGGAGGGGGGCTTCAGCATACGACCATGTCAGGGAACTTGAGGAGAACGGAATGGTATCGGCAGCGCCTCAGGGCAGGACGCGACTTCTTCAAACAACAGCGAGGTTTGCTGAGTACTTCAACCTTGATTCCGCCGAACCCGAAGCTATCAAGCGCAAGATCATAGAACTTGCACGAGAGCAGAAGATGGGGCTTGACAAGTGGCTTGGAAAGCAAGGCATAGGTGTTACCCCGATGTACGAATCATTGATGGCGCTTTGCGGAATTGAGGAATATGAAGTAATAGACCCGTATAATCCTACCGACGAGCAACGTGACCTTGTGCAGGAAATGGGCGTTCTTGTGATTTCGAAGGGGTATAAAGAACGGGTGGGTGAATACTTTGACGGCAGGATAATTGAGGTCTCTGCAACAACGTTTGAGGACATGATTAATTCCATTAATATCCTTGCTGAATACGGCAGCAAAAGAAAAGTCAGGGAGAGTATCGAATACATTTCGGGATTGAAGGAAGAGTACATCGAAAAGGCGCTATACATAAAGGCAAAAGTGGCGCCGCAGACAGAAATGGTGTCGCGTATTGTCAATGAACTGCGCATCGGGATTTCCTGGGATGGCGTGAAGATTGCGCCTGATTACGGCACATCGAGCGAGGGTAAGGAGATAAGCGTGGGTGCTGATATTCTGATTCCCACTCATAAAAATGCGGAGGTAGATGTTGTAAAAAGGATATGCCAGAGGTACGATGCAGTGATTGGGGGATTGAAAAAGATGAAAAAGTAGAGGATTAATAGCCTCTACCTGGGACTCCCATAAATACATATGATGCAATGATTGCTGCGAGAACTACTGTCAATACTACCATTATTACAACTGGGATAAGCACAGCCAGAACTGCTCTTCCTGTGGTGATCTCATGAAGCTGGCGTATTCCGAGAATCTCGAGAATTAATGACCATATACTCGCGATAAAACCTATAACTGGAATCCAGCCAAACAGTAATCCAGGGGTGGAGCCGTACATGACAGCTTTTATTGTCTGAGCAATTCCTTTCCTTCCGCCTACGATATAGACGAAAATATGGAGGATGGCCCCGCCTATGAACGCCCCGATAATCCCGAAGATCAGCAACATTATAAAGATCGATATCGCGCCTCCTATTCCCGCACCTGTACCTGTCATCATTCCGAGCTGTCCAAAACCCATCATTGAACCAACAAGGCTGAAAGCAAACGCAAACAACAGTGCAAATAATAACGAATATATCGCTACAATAATTGCGTAATATTGTACTGCATCGCTCAGGGTGTCTTCCTTAGAAGCGTCAAATGTTTTTGAAGGCTCAGTTAGAAATCCTTTTACTTTATTTACGAAATCCATATATTACCACCACAGGTTAGGTGGTAATTCATCATATTTATATTTTTGCATTATTAATATGGCCTCCTCGAAGCCTTTCCATTTAAGCAGGTCAAATCCTAATTAGTGCGCTCTATTTCCTCTCGCGCCCATAGATAGAGTTCAAGGCTTATCCTGAAGTCCCCTGTTGCCAGCTTATTGATTACTTCCAAAGCCTCGTTCCCTGTCAATTTCCCTGTTCTTACCGCAGCAACAATTAACCCTATTAAACCTGTGAACTTTAATCTCTTTGACTCTGCAAATCTCCTTCCATTTGCCTCGTCTATCACTATTCTATCATCGGATTCTGCAACAAGAAATATACTTGCTTCTTCCAACCCCAACCCGTATTTCCTAAGCTCAACTGGATTTCCTTTGTAATCAATAACCCGAATCCACTGATTAATTGCTTCCTTGAAGGCTTCAGCATCAGGTGATTCTTCTTTTAGAATCTCTTGCCTGATAGCTGTGGTAATAAAGATATCCTTAAAAACTGTCCTGAGCAGGCATAGTTTGCCTATTTTGGCAAGAGCGATAAGCGTGGACGAAGTAAACTACTACCGTGCTAAAGCGCAGTAGCCTTTCGATATTTCAACGTTAAATGGATGCCTCAGAGGCATGCTCTTCTAACCACTATGGGATAAACTGTCCTGAAGGGGCTATCCTGATACGTCGTTGTGCGCTTTTTGCTATCTTTTTGGCGCTGTCAAAAAGTAGGTTGAGTGATGCAACGGCGATACGTTGCCCTTGCGGAGCGTGCTTTTGATGAATGAAAACACATTAACCGCTACTGTCTGAGCACCCACTGGAGCGCAGGACTGCACTAAGGACGCCGTCCGCCCGCAGGCGGAGTGCTCAGGGCGGCGCATGTCTTGGCACATATAGAATAATTGACCGCCAAGATGGGGAGATGGATTTTTATGAGAGTAGTGTAAGCAACATTATAACCCATCTTTGAGAACTCATTTTTTCAAAAAAAATCACTAACAACACCATCATTTCTTCAAATTACCCCTGATTTTCCCCTCGTCTAAAATCAATTCTACTCTGAATTGCAACCCCCACCGATACTGTTTCTCTAATTGATATTTTTATAATATATTGCATATGTATGTATACACTTTTTTAAAATAATCAATATCAATCAACATAAAGTTTAAATATAATCATATACAATATGAA
>CAYSLW010000051.1:0-10763 GCA_964431955.1 uncultured Candidatus Methanoperedens sp.
TAGCAAAGCCATGTGATATAATTTTGTGATAAAAGAGAGATGTTGTCTCCTTTATCAGAGCGCACCGAGTATCTCACCAAGTTGTTCTGCTCTTTTTTTAATACTGTTTGCAGCCTCAAGTGCAAGTTCAGCCGCAGTCAGGGCGCCTGTTGTTTCAAATGTCATCACAAAGGATTCTGGATCGGAACTTACCTTAATTGAATCCATATCACATGATTTTTCGCATAACCTGCACATCGAACATTCGATTAAGTCTTTTGCCTTGACCTTGTTCCCATTCACAATGAGGATTTCACGGGGACAAACTTCTACGCATTTGCCGCAACCGTCGCAGTCCCCGATTGTCAAAACTGGCATGTTTTTATAACCGCTTGCAACTCCAGCCTGCCATTTGCTGTAATTTCTGCCTGTTCCGAGTCTTGCTATTGCCTCAACCACAACTTTATGCTTCTCCTTGAGCTCCACGATGGGTATTGTTGGATCTGCAGGTACCACATGCGGGTCCGTAGATACCATCTCACCAGAATATACAACTTTAGGACCTTCCGCGCTGAGGGTTAATGAAACCTGGCATGAAGTACAACCATCGCCATTGCAGGTGCATTCTTCTGGAAGCGAATAGGATTTAATGTCGGTTTTCAATGGAATCAGTCCCAATCTTAAAGAAAGTTGTTCATCAAACAGCACAGAAGTGTTTTCATAGATATTTACATCATCAATAGCAAGCACCGGCACTTCTGCAAGAATGCTTCGTCTTAATGCATTTGCGAATGAAGCGGAAATGCCAGATAACACAAATCTGGCTTTTCTCTCTGATAATTCGATTATGTCTATATCCATTTTACACGCGCCTGCCTTTCTTAGGTTTCGTGCCGTCGTGAGGTATTGGTGTTACATCTTCGATGCGTCCAATCTTCATACCTGCACGGGCAAAAGCCCGGATAGCAGCCTGCGCGCCCGGCCCAGGACTTCGCTGCATGTTACCGCCGGGCGCTCTTACTTTGATATGGATGCCGGTCACGCCTTTGTCCTTTATCTTGTATGCAAGCTGTGTAGCCATCTGCATAGCGGTGTACGGAGAACTCTCCTCCCTGTCAGCTTTTGTAACCATGCCGCCGCTTATTTTAGCTATAGTCTCAGCCCCTGTTAAATCGGTAACGGTTATCAGGGTATTGTTAAACGAGGAATATATGTGGGCTACGCCCCATTTCTCAGTTGCCATTGTTAAGCCTCCATCTTTGATGAACCCAAAGATATCCTTTCATTTTTTGTTTCTACCATTCCAGCAGGTTTTGCAGTTTCCTGCACCATGCTTTTGACAACCTGTGCAGGTCTTGCAGGGTGCGACTCATTCGATAATTCGGAACTTCCATAGTAACCCATGGACAATTCCTCATTTGTTGGTACAAGATAACCTGGTACGGTGACCTTCCTACCAGCTACGGCGATATGCCCATGCACAATGAATTGTCTCGCCTGTTTTACTGTATTGGCAAGCCCCTGTTTGTGAACCCGGGTCTGAAGCCTTCTCTCGAGGAAATTAGTCACATCAAGAGACAGGATATCATCAAGTCCGGCTTCGGTTTTCAAGAGACCGTACCGTTTCAGCCGGTTAATGATGTTATCAGCGTCTGCTTTCACATGTACAGCGTGTTCCCCTTTCGCACTCTCTGCAAGCAGTTTTCTTGCCAGTTCCCTGTATTTTTTAAGGGCGCTGTGGGCTTTCCAGACCTCCCTTTTATTCCGCAGGCCGTATCTCTTTACAAGTTCGACCTCGGGCTCAATCCTGGATGCCTGCCAGGGATGCCTTGGCGTATCGTACGATTTTCGGTTTTTTCCAGGGTATCCCATTATTTACCAGCCCCTTTGGCTTCTTCTTTCTTTCCGCCCTCTTTCGCGCCTTTCTTTGCTTTAGCCTCTTTTGCTTTGGCTGCAATGAGAGCCCTTGTAACACCCACAGTCCTGCCCTTCCTTCCCGTCGATCTGGTGCGCTGACCACGTACTCTGAGACCTCGGTCATGCCGTACACCTTTGTATGAGCGCATCTTCTTCATCAGGTTCAAATCTTCATTAAGACCCAATAATACATCTGTTCCGATGAGATGCCTGTCTTCGCCAGACATTATCTCATTCTGTTTGTTCACCATCCATGAAGGAATGATCATGGTTATGCTATCAACTGATGATTGCAATTTCTCTATCTCCGCATCCTTGAGATATCCAATTGTGGCTTGCGGATCTATCCCTGAATTGACAGAAAGGATTTTTGCTATGCGCCTGTTGATGCCCTTAATTCCAGTGAGCGCATACGTTACGCTTCTTTTGCCCTCAAGGTCGGTGCCTGCGATGCGCACGATGTGTCTAATCTCGGGTTCGCCTTCTTTTGGCTTGGGAGCTTCCTTTTTCCCCTCTTTTGGAGCGCCTTTTCGCTCTTTCTTGGGGTGCTCTTTTGCTTCCCCCTTCCACTCGTGCTTCCCCTCGTGTTTTTTCTCTTCTTTTTTCTCTTTCTTTTCTTCTTTGGTCGCTTCTTTAGGTACTTCTTTCTTAGGAGCCTCTTTCTTGGGGGCTTCCTTCTTTGTTTCTTTTACTTCTTTTGTTTCTTCTTTTTTAGCCATCTGATTCCTCCTGCGGCTTTAGCCCCGGAATTATCCGGCGCAGCCCTCACATGTGGGCAGGCACTATAGTTATACATAGCATTTATATTTTATGTATGTCACATAGTGTATAGGTTTGTGCTACTAAAAAGGAGAATAATGGATAAACCAAAAAATATTGAAGAATATAAAAAATGGCTAAAGGAGCAACACAAAATTGAAATTTCAGACCGAACACAAACTTATTACAATTCCGTCACAAGTAAAATTAAATCGGATTTCGAAAAATCAGAATTTTGGTCTCAACTAACAAAAAATCTCAAAGAGTATAATGATAAATATCTTGTAAAAAGTGGATACCAATTGTTAATTCCAAATTTTACACCTGAGTTAATCATAAAATCTTTTGATTCATTCCTTCTTAAAACCTTCAGAAAAAATATAATAGAAAATAACAACTGGCCAGAATCTCCTGAAAATGGGTGGATACTTCCTACCAATTGGTACTCACAGATAAATGATATTATAAGAACATTAATAGTAGTTAAATATTTAGACGGTGTAGAATTTATAATAAATGAAACAACTCAATTGCAGGAAGTCATTCGAAAATTGTTGCATAAATACTACGAAGAAAGAAGAAAAAGAATAACAAAAGAAGATATTAAATGGCAATGGAATTATAAAGGAGATGAATTTGTTGCAAATTATTTAGGACACATACTTCATTATGTCGAAGGTATGATTATGGAGATTAGAGATAAACAAAAAGAGGAGGAAATAATATGAAAGGCGAGTTTGTAGAATATCTTAAATCTATTGGCATTACCACACAGGTAATGCATAACCGAATTGAAACAATTTATGAAGTTTGTTCGGAGATATGCCCTGATGAAATTGTTGACATTTTCGTCGATGAATATATCAAAGAGGATGGAAGCAGAGAATATGAGGATCTTAATTTTTTCTCTGACACATACCAGTTTGGAGCGAAACAATTCTTAACAAAAGACGACTATGGTATAGCTAGAATAAAGAAAAAAGTGTTATTATCTAAAATTCAGATGCAGAATTATGATTTTAAAAAAGCTACAGAAAAATCAAGGCTCTATCTGGAAGTTAAATTCGAGGGAGAGTTAAATGCATCTTTTAAAGCATCAAAAGAAAACTGCGATTTTCTTAGAGATATAATTCTCAAATACTACAAACCAAATTTTAAAGATTAAACCACGACTTCAACTAAAGACCATTTGCTATTCTCAACTCAATGTTCCGCGTAATCCCAGCCATCGACCTGAAAAACAAGAAATGCGTCTCCTTAGTCCAGGGCATCCCCGGCACAGAGCGCGTATCCATAGACGCCCCGCTCGCTGTTGCTGAGCGCTGGGTAAGCGAGGGCGCAGGCATATTGCACCTCATCGACCTCGACGGCGCAATCGAGGGACACAGGTTGAACAGTTCCATAATCGAGGCAATAGTTCAAGAATTCAAGGTGGAAACGCAGGTGGGCGGCGGCATAAGGTCAAAAAAGGATGCGTCAGGGCTACTTTCTCTCGGCATTGACAGGGTAATTCTGGGGACTGCTGTAATAAATGAACCCTCGCTCGCAGAAGAGCTTGCCAATGAATTCGGAAGCGAACGCATCATGGTAGCGCTTGATTCAAAGAACGGAAAAGTAACAACGCACGGCTGGGCAAAGCAGTCTGTTTTTACAGCAGTCGAGCTTGGTAGGAAGTTCGAGGAACTCGGAGCCGGGAGCATTCTTTTCACCGATATTAATACGGAGGGGCGACTGTCGGGAGTAAACCCCGCGCCTACGAAGGAACTTGCACAGGCGCTTAATATTCCTGTGATAGCCTCAGGTGGAATAACCACTCTTTCAGACATAGAAACAATCAAAAAAACAGGGGCAAAAGGCATTGTGGTTGGAGCCGCCCTGTATGTTGGGAATTTCACGCTGCGTGAAGCGCTGGAGATGGAAGGAAAATAACTTTCACACCTGATCCGATTTCGCCACCGTCTTCAGTCTCTTCACACCATCGATCTCCCTGATAATCACAACAACCTTCTCAGGCACAAAATGCTCCCATTTCTCGCCTTTAAGCATCCTCCGTCGTATTTCTGTGCCCGAGTAACTGTTCCTTTTGAACAACGGCGACTGCTTTACCTCGACGCCAGCCTCGCTTAGCAACTCTATCACAAGAGGATTATTGGTAAAGGCAATCTCAAACGGCGGCACCATGGACTTCACATGACTTACCCACAACGAGTTGCGCTGGATATCCTCTATCGGTATCACGTAATGTTTTATGTTAAATTCCGAAAGGGCGCTTGATACCATGAGCACGCGTTCGCCTGCTGTGAAGGGATTCTCTATCTCATGGCTCTTCTGGGCGCTGCCGATACCGATAATTATTTCATCTACTTCCCAGGCTATCTTTTTTAAGACCTGGTGATGTCCTAAATGGTATGGCTGGAATCGTCCCAGATAGAGTCCCCGACGCATGTCATTGTTTGGGTTTTGCTGGTTTTTCAGTCTTTTCACTTTGCTCAACTGTTTCCACTTCTGGCGGTGGTATCTTCTCGATCCTCTCCCTGCCCCACGGCCTGATGGGAGTATCGCGGCTCCAGATCTCTTTCAGGAAACCACGCCAGTCCCACTTATTATGCGTGTGCTTCATGTCGGTGAGCTTCTTGATCATTTCCATGTTTATGGGCTTGTCCGAGTAGTCAATGTCGGTGACCTTGTTGAGGTATTTTTCCCCTCTTTCAGTCCTGACAAAAATGGTGCTCCACCCTTCACCAGAACCCACTGACCCCACTGATATATCCGCGTAATAGGACGTATAGTCCTGACAGTGGTGACAGCATTTCCGCGCCATTGAAGCCACGTCTTTTATGGGAACTTCTTTTGTTTCCTTTGTCGTGTTAACGACGAATTTCCCTTTATGGAAGTTCATCTTGACAACGTCCCTGATATCCACGCCCATGACCTTCGGAACGACCTCTGAGGACATTATCTCCTCGGAGAAGCTTTCCATGCAGATAAGACCGATTATCAGCTCGATTTTATTGAAATTCTCCCTGAATAGATGAGCCCCATGCACCTGGCACGGCACCCCTACCAGGGCAACTTTCTTATATTTTTTTAGAATATTGTTGATCGGTTTGATATATACTCTGGGTTCATCGAGCATGTGTCCGTCATTCCATATTAGCGATGCCTCGGCTGAAGAATCCATATACGCCCTGTGTATGTCCCGCATGGTTGCCACAACGGGTTGATAGGTATATTTTGTTCCGGCAGCTTTAGCAACATCTTCCGGACTTGTGAACACCACTAACTTTGTAGACCACTTATCGTTCCTGACAATCCCTATGGCGCAGTCTATCTCCCCCTGCTCTAGCAGGGATTTGAGGATCTGCGACACTGCAGCGCCGTCCTGACCCTTGAGCGTTCTGCTCTTACCGGCTTTCATGGACCTTATGTTGTTGAATTCGTCTGTAGGGAAGCCGTCAAGTATGGGACACACACGTTCGCATGCATAGCAGTTGACGCAAGGGTTAGTATCTGCTTTAAGGGGATTTATTCCCTGGAAAACAGACTCAGTTTTCAACTCCATTTTCCTGTAGTTGTCTTTTTGTTTTGTAACATCAACAGTATCCCGCTGCACGACAGGCGCGTTCATCGGGCATATAGCTTCGCAGGTGCCGCAGGAGCTGCAGTAGTTGTATTCAACCACGTCTGCGACTTTCGGAAGCCCCACATTGGGGGCATTCATGCTGCCCAATCTTGTGAGCACATTGAATTGGTCGGATTTAAGGATACCCCTTTCTGTAAGGGGTCCCGCGACAGCGCTATCCGATTTTGCTTCCACTTTACTTTCCTCCGATGATTTCTTTTCCGATCAGCTTGATAGCTGTTTCCTTGTCAGGTCCAATTGGTGAGCCAGCTACGATCTGCGTGACGCCAATCTTCTTTAGCGCCTCCACTTTTGCCTTGCAGTCAGCAGGTGTTCCGCAGATGGAGAATACATCAATCATCTTGTCAGTGACAAGGGTGTTCAAACCCGGGAAGTCTCCCTTTGCAATGGCATCGCCGATTGTTTTCTTGGCAGCCACATCGATACCGTGTCTCTGCAATACCGTATCGGGCGAGCCTGCAACAATGAATGCCACCACTACTTTTGCTGCGCCTTTTGCCTTCTCTGCATCCTTATGTATGGAGAAGCATGCGTATGCACCAACGTCCACGCTCTTGGGGTCTCGTCCAGCGGCTTTTGCACCTATTGCTATTTGTTTTATCGCAAATTCGAAGTCCTTGGGATGTGAAGCATTTATGAGCACTCCGTCAGCGACTTTACCGGCGAGTTCAAGCATTTTTGGACCCTGTGCGCCCATGTATATCGGGATATTCCCGGTCTTGAAAGCCAGTTTCGCGCCGCCGACTTTTACTCTCTTCCCATCCTGCGAGACTTTTTTACCTGTAAAGAATCCACGGAGCGCAGTTATGGTCTCATTGATGGTTGTCATGGGTTCGACCCATTCTATACCCATCGCATCAAAGGTGGCTTTATCTCCTGGTCCAATACCAAGTATGGCTCTGCCACCTGAAATCTCGTTAATTGCGCCGATGCTCTGGGCAGTGATTGCAACATTCCTCGTATAGGGATTTGTTACACCTGTTCCCAGTTTTATCTTGTTTGTGTTCAAAGCCAGTACTGCGAGCGTTGTATACACGTCTCGGTTGTTATAGTGGTCTGTTATCCATACGATGTCAAACCCATTTTCTTCTGCTAATTTAGTGTAGTATGCTAATTTTAGGACCGGGTCAGCCGGTACAAATTCAATACCAAACATAATTTCCTCCTATGTTATAAAGTCAATCGTCTTTTCTTATTTAAAAGCATATTGGTTTTGTTCTGCCAGTTTCCTGTGATTTTAATATACTCACCACTGAGGCACGGAGACACAGAGATTAAAAAAGCACTCCGTGTCTCCTGCGCCTCCGTGGTTAATCGATGTTGCAGGCATGAACCAACTTTTGAAGATATTCCTGACGGATGGGTATGTCCCTGGTGCGGCGCACCCAAGGATAAATTCAAGAAGCTTGAATAATTATAAAATCAAAAACAGTGCTATTGCTGGAATCCCAACCATTCCCCACAGCACAGGGTTGTATCGCCACACTTTTGCACCGTCCAGGGGTCCAAAGGGTATCATGTTGAATCCTGCGAGGAACACGTTGATAAAGGCGCCTTTGCTCAGAACTGCGTGTGCTAAGCCAGAAGGCATCACAAAGAATGAAGCTATAATAAACGACAGGGCAAGTATAAGATTAACCACCGCGCCTGAAACAGAGATGTACGCAAACTCCTTTGCGCTCTGAAGGGAATCCCAGTAACGGTCTTCGAGAGGACTGTAAAAAACCCTTTTGCTGCGAATCATTACAGCTCCAGGCGCTGCGAACACGAAATAACCGCCTGTGATGAATGAAAGACCAAGCGCCAGTATAAGTCCCAACGGACTGGCTTCATAATCAGCAACACATCCGTATTTCTGCGCCGTGAATTTGTGGGCAAGCTCGTGAAGAAGGAAACCTGTTCCCACGCTGAAAGCCACTATTGTTAGCGTTTTCACACTCAGGTCCGGGTATGTGAACGCTATGGTGAGCACGAGCAAAGAGGCTACGAGGTGTACTATCTCCCTGATATTCATGCGCCTCCTGTAAATCTTAAAAGATATAAACTATACCATGCCGCATGCGAAGTTGGACAGCAACTCGCCCTGCTGGGGGCTTTTTACGCCATATTGAAAACGAGTTTCACGGAAGGGGATAGCTGTACTATCTTGCGGGTGTAAAGCGATTCTCAAATTGCAAAGAAATTAGACACAAACCGTCAAAAAGTCATTCGATGCATAACGAAAGCTCTTGCATATGAACCGAAAAGCACAATCTTCTGGGGAGCATAGTTACTGATTATGCTCTGGATGATATCGGTGAATGCATCCTGAATTTTTTTATCTTTTGAAATTTGTGCGATGTTTAAAGGCATTGTGGATCAACTCTTGAGTTGCGCCTCGTGAGGCGCGCACTTCCAATTTTCTTATGCAATGAACTATTTTTTTTATTAATCCTTTATTAATTATCCATATTATATTATAGCTTCCCACGCATATCTGGCAACTTCGTTGGCAAAGTTACGCGAATATTTTTCATCGGTATTTCTAAATACACAGGATCTTTCCAGGGCTTACAAAATTTTTTATCACCTGTAAAATCTATTTTTAAATTTTTAATACAAATTTTAATGTAATCCTCTTTATTCTTTTTTAATGATTTTAATAAATGTATACAATTTATATACAATGGTTGAAGTTTTGCGCTGCTGTATTTAATTTGTTGGCGCGGCACTTCTATTTCTTTAGGTACTTTAAATGTGCCAAAGTCATAGCCTTCATAAAAAATGTTCATAGCTATTTCTTTTGTTTTAAAGTCAAATATGCTGAAGTTTGAAATGGAAAAATGGAATTCCAAATAAGGAGAAGTATTATTATCTTCTGCCTCTATACTACCATTATAGGGAAGAAATTCTATCATTGATTCATAGTTTCGTGAGTTTTCCTCACTAATTATCCGTAAACGAGGAAGTAGTCGTATAAATACTAAAAATTGTTTTATATAGTAACCCAGTCGGTTTACTTTGATTTTTAATCCAAATAGGTTTTTAATATATGTTAAAATTGTAATTGCTGCCACAATAATTACAAGCATATAATAAACAATTTGAATTTGTTCCAAGCTAAAGCTAACCATTTCTACACATCCAGGTTCTTGATTCGCTCAACTTTTCATTCGGAAACATTGCCTTAACAAACCCTATCGCCTCGCTTAAATCCCTCTTGATATCTTCAGAGGTCAGGTTTGAAGCGCCCAGCGGCGGGTATTTTTCTAAAGACTGTTGAAGAAAGAGACCCGAAGCTTCAACATCATCGTATTCGAGCATATGATGAATGCGAACCCAGTCTTTTTTTGCAATTTTCATCCAATCAGACGGCAAGGAGTTAACTGGTTGATTCATACGCTCACTCCATTTTCGAGTATATATATTATGAATTGATCTCCTGCATCTGTTCTCTTTTTAGTCTCTTCCGGAGTAAGCACAATGGGCGCAATCGGTAAGCCATTTCTCAGGTCACGAATAAGTCTCTTTGCCGATGCTCTCCTTTCAAAGAAGCTCTCTTTTCCGGGTGCAATGACCAGTAAATCGATATCGCTATCTTCGGTTTCCTCTCCTCTGGCATATGAGCCAAAGAGAATGACCTTTTCGGCATTGTAAGCCTGTCTCAATCGTTGGCTTATTTTTCTCAGTCGATCAAAAATTTCCTGGTTCATAATGCTGGTCACACATCCAGATTCCTTACGTCCTTCGCATGTCTCTCGATGAACTCCCGCCTCGGCTCCACCTTATCGCCCATGAGTATCGTAAATATCTCATCTGCCTTGATGGCATCCTCAAGGTTAACTTTAAGCATGGTGCGCGTCTGGGGGTTCATGGTTGTCTCCCAGAGCTGCATGGGGTTCATCTCACCAAGACCCTTGTAGCGCTGCATAGCGATCCCGTCGCGCCCTATCTCTGCCAGCTTCTTGTTGAGCTCTTCCTCGTTATACACGTAAAACTCTGCTTTGCCTTTCTTGACCTTGAAAAGCGGAGGCTGGGCTATATAGACATAACCCATATCGATAAGCTGGCGCATGTACCTGTAGAACAACGTTAGCAGTAGCGTCCTGATATGAGAACCGTCCACATCAGCATCTGTATTATGGCAACATATCCCCCCCATACCACAGATAAAGTTCTCATCCTCTTCAACAGAAAAATCATAAACCATGTTCTTTGCAGGTTCTAATTTACGCACCGACCTTACAGGGAAGGCAGCAAGATCTCCGCTGATGGGTGTAAAAGACCTGTTAATCCCAGTCTTATTTGCAGTTTTCATCTTCCGCTCAAGTTTATACGCCAGATGATGATCATTCCATATCGGGCTGAGCTTATCAATATCTTCCTTCGCTTTAATCGAAAGTGCGTGGACTGTATGTCGTGTAATAACATGCTTGCCCCGGATAATCCCTGATGCTTTACCATCTGGCTCCCGAACTGAAAGCGA
>CAYSLW010000052.1:0-10731 GCA_964431955.1 uncultured Candidatus Methanoperedens sp.
AATTTTAAGCCTGCATCTGTCATCCTTCTCACAAACCTCTCCCATCCCTCTACGTTCTGGATTTCGTCGAAAAAGAAGGTCTTGTGCGTGCCGTAAAGCTCAAGGAATGCCTGATAAAGAGTGTCGAAATCTTTTGCCGAAAATTGTATCAACCGCTCATCTTCAAAATTCAGATAATAATATTTTTCCTTTTAGCGATTCTCTTTCCAGCCCACTTTCCTTTTTCTCAAGCTCATTTTTTTGCTGGACGATAATTTCTTTCAATGTTTTTAGATTCATGCCAGCATGAGAGTATGCTCTCATTATTTATTAAAGTTTTCATTAGTAATGAACATTTTAAAGAAGAATTGCTCATTACCGGTGAATACTCACGCAAGCTTGCTTCTCACCTTCTCATAAAACCCGCCTTCTATTGTCTTCACGAACCTGGCGGGTTTATCTGCCTTCGTAATAAGTATTGTATCGTCCTCTTTTATTTTTCTGGTGTACTGCCCATCTATTACAAGCACAGCATCCTTTTTCGGAACTGTTATTTCTACCCTTATCTCGCTTTTTGCAGGCACAACCCATGGGCGCGCTGATAATTTAAAAGGCGCCAGAGGCACGATTACGGTTCCGTCCACCCTTGGGTCAACTATCGGACCTCCTGCGCTCATGGCATAGGCTGTCGAACCCGTTGAAGTGGCAAAAACCACACCATCCGCCCGCAGTTCCTCAAGTGGGCTGTTATCCACGAAAATCCGATATGACAGCATCTTTGCAGGATTTGCTGTGATAATCACCACTTCATTGGTGGCAGGGGGGAGTTTTTCGTCATTGATATTTATCGAGAGGCGGGAGCGTTCCTCTACCTCAAAGCCTGAAAGCACTTTATCGATAACCTCTAACGCTTCTTCAGGCTTAACATCTACAAGGAATCCGATAGTGCCCATATTTATGCCGAGCACAGGAAGCGGGTCATTCATTTTCTGAATCCCTCGAAGCACTGTCCCATCGCCGCCAATGGAAATGATGAATTCCGCACCCTTACTTCTCATCTCAGCCACAGGCGTGCCTTTTTCATGTATTTGTTCAGCAGTCCTGGGGTCTATTAACACAATAGCTTTTGATTTCAGGTGAGCCACAATATCCTTAACAAGAGCGAGCACATCCTCACGATCGCATCTTGAGATTATCCCGATTTTCTTCATAAAAACACCTACACGATTTCAAGTAATTTATCATGAACAGAGCCGTTGCTGGCTATTATATTCACCCTTTGCGTCACATCAAGCTTCGTAGAAAGTGGCACTCCTTCTCCATCCGTTACTCTACCACCAGCTTCCTCAACTATCAATTTCCCAGCCGCTATATCTGTGACGCGAAGCATGCTGCGCATATCGATAAAAGCATCAAATATACCGGATGCGATATAGCAGAGTTCAAGGGCTGCGCACCCAAATACCCTTACTCTCCTGACATTATGGTTATTGATAGCGACTGCATGAGGGCGGTGGCTGTAGGATATTACGCTAAGCTGGGATAGTTCAGATAGGGTGGAGGCATGTATTTTCTTGCCGTTCAAGAATGCACCTTTTCCCTTTTCTGCTGTATAGATGTCCCCATTGGCATGGTTTTTCACGTACCCGTACCTGATATCTGATAGGTCCGAGCCGCCTATGGCGATTGGCACGCAGAAAAACGGGATGTTGTTCACTGCATTGAACGTGCCGTCTATTGGGTCAAGCACGAACGTGAATTCCGGTTTGCTTCCAATTATCTTCTCGCCCAGTTCCTCGCTCACAAGCCGCATCGACCTGCCGTCTTCTTCGAGTACGCGCAGGGCAGCGTTTTCTGCCACTTCATCTATCTTTTCAGTCGGCGTGCCGTCGGCGCCCATACGAAGCATAACGCCTGCTTCAGGCGTTCCGATCAGTCCAGAAACTGCATGCTGGATAGCCTCTGCAACATCATTGCACAGGTCATAAAACGACATTCGCTAAGCGACCTCGGCGCTGGCAACCAGCCTCTGCTTAGGATTGTTAAGCTGTGCAATCAGGAAACGGTCGCTTTTACTGTGTGCAGTGTTCTTCTGCGTTGTGAGAACAACGCTGCAATCAGAACCAGGAGGCGCCTGTGTCACGTCTTTCCCGGTTATTGAAATACTTCCTATAATTGCAGGCATGTCCTGAAGCCCTGCGAACAGGTGGATAGCGTCACCCACTCCAAGCGGCGAAGTGAATTTTGAGAGGCGGCATTTCAGGTTGAATTTCATTGCTACCTCTTCTTTCTGTGAAATTATATATCCCCTGTCGAAGTCCTTTGACTGTATTCCTTTTAGCGCAAGTCCTACTCTTGTACCTGCGGGTGCGGTTTTCATATCCACGTCATTACTCTGGATTGAGCGTATCTCTGTGGGTATGTTAATCGGGAAAGTGATTAGATTATCATGTACTTTGATCGTTCCCTGGGTCACAACCCCAAGCACCACGCATCCCATGCCCGTGACATTAAAGAAATGATCCACCATGACGCGCAGGGGGAGGTCGTTCTTTAGGGCGTTTGCAGCCCTTACCTCTTCTCCGAGTGCAAAGAGCTTCTCCTTGAGACTCTCCAGCCCTTCAAAAGTGGTAGTGGAAACTGCAATTGATTCCCATTTCTCAAGGTTAGTGCCTCTGGTGATGGCTTTAATCTTTTCGGATAATTCAGCAATAGCTGTGGGGTTTGATTTATCGGACATGGTTATGACGAACAACCCTCTCTTATTTCCAAGCAAATCCAGCGCAATTATACATTCGCCCACCTGCGCATTTAGTCCGCTTGATGGGACGCAGACAAGCGCTATGTCGCTAGGGTTTATTGCATTAATTAGCGATTTTAATGAGGCTGGATAGGCATTAGCATCCACGAAAGAATATACCCTATCCCCTTTTACGAAATTGTATAGTGTGATGTCCGACTCTGTACCCTTCTTCCCAAGATTCCCTGCGAGGCTTGTCCTGCCTGATTTTTCGCTGCCTATGATTGCCACGTTTGCCATAATAATCCCTGTTATAATAGGTGTGGAGCTATATGAAATTGGTGTTCTGGCAGACGTAACAATAAACTGGTGTTAATATCTGGTTATATGGATACAAAACTATTGATTGACTTTGAAATATATTCAAAAACCGTAAATAATCCTCCTATTCAAACAAATCCTCAAGCTGCAATTTTCTTAAGTAATTTCCGTCTATCGCAACTGCCAGATTTCCGAGATCATCCATCATCTCCTCAACCTCTTCTCTGGATTTTCCGGTTTTTCTCAGTATATCGCTGACTTTTGTAGCAATAATATGGTCAACCCGCCCATCTCCGATAATTCCAAACTCCCCGGATACCGCGATACTGCATGCTATTTCTGCTTTTCTTATGTACTCGGCAAGCTTGGTAATCCTGATTCCGGTTTTCTCAGAAAGCTGATATGCTTCTTTACCAGCAAGGTCATTTATTTCCATTATACCGGCCTTCACCAGTTTTAGCATGTTCTGTCTGCCCAGACCGTTTATGTAAAGCACACTCAGATTCCTGAGAGAGTAGTCGCCTATCTTATACTCCAAATCGTAACAGCCTGCGATATTCATCTCACTGCCGCTTTTCAGGGTTGTCACGTTTTTGAAGGCTTTACCGCCCTTGGACAAGATGCATTTAATTAAAAGTTTTACAGTGCCTGTGTTCTTCACACTGTACCAGACTGGAAGCGGGTCGATCTGTCTCCAGTATGGAATGACACTCAAATAATAGTCGCCGTCCTCAAGGTCAACCTCCTCGGTGGACTGGTAGTTCTCAAGGCGCCATGGTTTAACTATCTTGTTATCCGAACACCTTACTTTCTTGACGTCAATCCCGTCTATACGTACTGCAACATCGGGGTCTATTATTGTCAGTTTGGCAAATACACCTTCGCTAACCATATTCACACCTCCATGAGGTCTCTGACCATCAGTGTTTCAAAAACATAAGGGACGAGAGCCAGGTTTATGTCTTTCAGCAGGTTCAACAACTTCTGAGCTTCTTCATTCGATACCTCGGCTTCCGCCGCCAGCCTGTTATTACTCAGTTTTAATATCGCGGCAAGACGGCGATTTTCAATGCCCGTAAATTCTTTTGGGATGGATGCATCACACAGTGTTTTAGCAGATTTCAGCGCTGCATCCGCATCTGTTCTAAAAATCCTGGTGATTGTTGTGCGGTTGGCGTCTACTAAGCCTTTTACCGTTATTATATTCTTTTTTACAAGCTCTTTCCAGTGCTCAATAGTCACAGCGTTGATTTTTCTCACATCCAGCGAACCGAACCAGAACCGCAGTACCCGGTACTCCAGTCCCAAACATGCAGGTACATAGAGGGTTTTGTTCCTCTCAATTATCCCCAAATCCTTGAACTGTTTTCCTCCTTCCTGCTGTAGCTCGCTAAGTACGCATTTAGCAATAAGCTTCTTATCCCCGTTATTATACACCTTGAACCATACAGGCAGCGGGTCTATATACGGTGTGAGCTTCAGGTAAAATTCTCCCTTCTCTAAATCAATGTCCTCTGTGGACTGGAAATTTCCCAAATTCCATTGTTGTATAGTTGCATTATTAGCCGAATTTTTCTTCTCCACTCTTACCCTATCTATGACATCAGGGTCAACTATTCTAATCTTTGCTATATAATGCATAATATCCTCCAAGCTTAACCCGTTTTTTCCTTCATTAAAAGTATGTTAAGCTACCATATAAACTTTCTGATAAAATTTTTTTGAATTCTTTTAAAAATAAAAACAATTGACTACCAAAATTTATATCACATCTCAACTACTTCTGTAATCACAATGGACATCCAAAAAATCCGCCTCGGCTTCCCATCGCTCTGGAAAAAATGGAACGGCAAGTACCCGATATATTTCGACAACGCCTGCATGACCTTGAAGCCGAAGCAGGTCATGGATGCAATGAATGAATATTACAGCGAATATCCGGTATGCGGCGGACGCTCCATTCACAAGATGGCAAAGAAAGTGGATGAGAAAGTAACCGAAGCGCGGGAAAAGTTCCAGAAATTCCTGGGCGCATCATGCCCTGAAGAAATAATATTCACGCGAAATACTACCGAGGGGCTGAATCTTGTTGCCAACTCTCTTGAGCTCAAAAAAGGAGACATTGTCCTCACCACAGACAGGGAGCATAACTCCAACCTCATTCCCTGGCAGATACAGGCTCATAAGCGAGGCATAAAACATATAGTGGTGTACTCAAACCCTGACAATACTTTTAATCTTCCTGACTTTGAGGAAATTTTAAGCAAAAACAAGAACGTGCGGCTCGTGAGCATGGTTCATACCTCAAACCTTGACGGATACACCATACCTGCTAAAGAGATAATCAAGATTGCACACGACCATGGCGCGCTGGTCATGCTGGACGGCGCCCAGAGCGCGCCTCACAAACCTGTAAGTGTTAAAGAACTCGATGTTGATTTCTTTGCGCTCTCGGTGCACAAGATGGTAGGACCAACTGGCATGGGCGTGCTGTATGGGAAACATCACTTACTTGAAGAGTTGGCGCCTTTCATCGTGGGCGGGGATACGGTGAGCGATACCACATATGAGAGTGCAAAATTCCTGCCGCCGCCTGAGAAATTCGAGGCAGGGCTTCAGAACTACGCTGGCATAATCGGCTGCGGCGCTGCTGTGGATTACCTTAACAATGTGGGCATATCGAATATCGAAGAGCATGAAAAGCGGCTGAATACGATTATTACCAACGGGATAAAGGACATGCCGGGGTTGAAAATAATAGGTCCGCAGGAGCCGTATCTTAGAGGCGGCATCATCTCTTTCACCGTTGAGATGCTAAAAGGCGGCGATGCCCATGACATTGCGCTCGTGCTTGACGAGACCGAGAACATAGAGGTGCGCTCAGGAGCGTTCTGCGTGCATTCGTGGTTCAATTACCGAAAGTGCGAGGCTGCGGTGCGGGCTTCGCTTTATTTGTATAATACCGGGGAAGAGGCACGGAAGTTCATTGATGTGCTCGGAAAGACGATTAGCTTATTTAATCCGCAGTAAATAAAAGTACCAATGGAACTGAAAACAGGTAATGCATTCGCCCCCGCTCACATCTCCGGCATTTTCATAATCGACATAAAGAAAGACCCCGCACTTTCAGGCTCTACAGGCTGCGGTATCTGCCTTGAGGATGGGGCGGTAACAACAGTACGCGCCGCAAATAAAACAACAATAAAAATCAACGGCGCTGTTACTGATGCTCCCACTACACTCACAGCCATAAAGCTCCTGACATCTGAGCCTTTACTTGTCGAGACCACACTCAGCGTACCCGCGGGCTGCGGGTTCGGAGCCAGCGGCGCAGGAGCATTGAGCGCGGTGCTGGCATTGAACGAAGCCCTTTCCCTTAATTTGACCTTCAGGGAAATAGCTCAGGCTGCACATATAGCAGAGGTAACAAACAGGACAGGACTTGGCGATGTCATAGGACAGACGTTCGGAGGAATCGTTATCAGCAAAAAGGCAGGGGCTCCTTTTATCGGAAATATCGATAAAATCCCCTGCAGGGATGCAACGATTTCATGGGTGAGCTTTGGTGAGATTTCCACAAAATCAGTTTTATCCAATGATCTGAAAAAGAAGACCATCAATAAAGCTGGAAAATACAGGCTTAAAGAACTCTTAAAAAAACCCACGCTTCCTAACTTTTTTCACCAATCAAATGCGTTCGCAAAGGAAATCGAACTCATGAGCCCGCAGGTAAAGGATGCCATCGAGGCGGTAGAAGCCGCAGGCGGGCTTGCAAGCCAGGCAATGCTGGGAAACACGGTTTTCGCGATAAATGACAACGGCGCGCTTTTAGAATTTGGAGATGTTTATGAGAGCAGGATAAGTAATGCAGGAGCACATCTGTTATGATTCCCAAAAACCATCCAAGATATGATTTCCTGATGACAAGGGAAGCGATAGTTGAGGGTGTCAGAGAGGGAATAACAAGTATGCAAGGGCTGATCGCTCAGGGTCGCGGAGAGGCATTTGATTACTTAATCGGGGAGAAAACCTCAAAAAGCGCATTGCAGGCTGAAAAGGCGGCAGCAGCACTGATGCTTCTTGCAAAAAACCCCGTCATCTCGGTCAACGGAAATGTTGCAGCCCTTGTTCCTCGGGAGATTATCAGGTTAAGCGAGCTTGTCGATGCTCCGCTCGAAGTGAATTTATTTCACAGGACTGAGGAAAGGGTGAATAAAATCATCGAATACCTGCGCTCGCTTGGGGCAAAAAGGATGTTTACAAAGAGTGATGCATTAATACCAGGGCTTGAACATGAACGGGGAAAAGTGGATGCCGACGGGATATTAGGCGCGGACGCTGTATTTGTTCCTCTTGAGGACGGCGACAGGTGCAAAGCCCTTGTGGGTATGGGGAAATCTGTCATCGCCATTGACCTGAACCCGCTTTCAAGGACGGCACAGTTCGCAACGATAACAATCGTGGATAATATTGCGCGTGCCATACCAAACATATCAAAATTCGCTGAAGAATTAAAAAGCTCAAAAGAAGAGGCGCTTTGTGAAATAATCAAAGGATTTGATAACAATAAGAACTTAGCTCTTGCAATAGACGAGATTGTAGCTCATTTAGCTTCTTATCAATCCTGATTTTATATTAAACGGGCGCGGAGGGATTCGAACCCCCGACCTACAGCTTTCTCCCGAATAATAGGAGGCTGCCGCCATATCCTGACTAGGCCACGCGCCCTGGGGTGTTTTGGACTAAATATAAGCGTGTTGTCTTTAATTTATCGTAGGATTTAAAAGAAAAAAAGATTACAGATTCAAAATATCAGCGCACTTAAATCCAGCCTTAATCGAACCGTTCATGCTCCTCTCTGGATAGTTTGCCTCGGAGAACATTCCTGCAAGATAAAGCCCATTGATTTTATTTGCATACGGAAGGAGTTTTTTCCCGTATCCTACTTCATACACAGGCGCAGTGTCCATATCCCGGCGCAGGCGCCACCATTTGACCTTTTTTAGAAATCCTGGAAAGAGTTTTTCAAGCCCTTGCAGGTACAGTTCGATAACATCTTCATCGCTTGATTTCCAGAGAACGCTCTTGGGATTCTGGAAATACGAGGTCACGTACATCAGGCGCTCGCCGTAGTCAGAAGCAGGGATAAAATTGGTGTGTTCTATCACGGCGCCGAATGGGACGTCTTCCTTGATATTCAGCCAGTAGACATCGTCCATGACCCTTTCGGTCAATCCAAAGAGAGCGCACGCTGTGCCCTGATAACTGATGTTCATATCAAGTCCTAAAAGCCGCGTATCGATTATTTTTTCAAGGATATGCGGGGCGACGGTTGAAATAATCCTGTCACATTCGATACCTTCCCCATCCATAACAACGCCCCGAACAGAACCATCTTTGACCTCGATATGCGATACCTTCCCCCGTCTTATATTTCCCCCTCTTTTCCTGATAGTCTCAGCCATTTTTTCTATAAGCGCCTGAAAACCCCCGCGCATGTACCCCAGGCGCTCGCCCTTTGCGCCCCGATCTCCGCGTATCCTTACGCGTCCAAGCAGCCATGCCGCAGATACTCGTTCTTTATTGTCCCCGAACTTGCTCGAAAGCAACGGGAGAAAGAAATTATTATAAACAGACTCGCCTGCAGTATCGATTATCCATTGTTTTGCAGTAATATCGTCAAAAGGAGCCGTGTCATTTATGTTCTTTGCTTTAAGCACAAGCCACGTCAGTCTGAGAACATCCATCAAGGGCAATGCCCTCAGGATTTCAAAAGGAGTGTTCATGGGGTAGATTTTGCCGTTGAAATAATATCCTGTTGAGCCCCGCAGCCATTCAAGCCTATGGCGTAGACCAAGTTCCTCGATAAGTGATATGAGTTCTTTGTCGCTTGCAAAGATGTGGTGGTAGTATTTTTCGATATGGTAAATCCCCATATCTAAATACGGGGTCTTTATGCCGTAGCTGGACGCCATGCCTCCAAGCTCTGGCTCTTTCTCGATGACCACAACGTCGTCTTTGCCTGAGAGCCTGTATGCTGCGGCAAGCCCAGCAAGCCCGCCGCCGATGATTACTGTTTTCGTAATAGTTTCCCCTTTTGCTGTTATTTACGAGCCGCTGTTATCCTTCTCTGTACTTTTTTCCATGACTCGGTGATAAGAAAACTCTCCTCCATATTCTCGATAATCGTGATTGAAATTGTGAGCATGTTCTCAGGAACATAAGGGCGCGCTGAAACATCGAACGTGCCGAGAACTCCTCTAGGATTGTCAGAGTCTTTTTCAAGAAAGGGATACTGGACAATGGTGGCACAGCCAGCGCCGGGTTTTACGAGTTCGGCGTGCCCTTCCTCGTCTGTGTAATAAAAGGTGATGGGGAGTTCGGCGTCGTTGAAATATTTTTTCCAGAGTTCGATGAATTTTTGTTTGATTTGCATGTCCATAAATTAACCTCCTTTTACATTTTCCTTATCTCTTAATATTTTTAGCCTCTCGCTGATACTTTCAGAAATAGAACTGCCTTTTGCAAGACTTTGTGCCTCTAAGTAATAATCCAATGCAGGTTTCTTCTCACCTTTTAGAGCAAAAATATCGCCAAGGTTCAAAAAAATTCGAGCAGTTTCTATTCTGCTCCTCATTTCCTTAAAAATTCTCAATGCATTCTTGAAATATTCCAAAGCCTTATCAAGTTCTCCTAAATAATAGAATATTATACCTAATTCACTCAAAATATTGCTTTTTTCTTCCTTATCCCTGACTTTTTCAAGAAGATATTCATTTATCCTCTTCCTTCTTAGCAAATCCTCTTTGTCCCTATAAGTAAGAGGCGTGGTTAAAGCTCCCAGCGCCTCAAAAGTCAAACCCCCCTCAATTTCTTTAAATTCATAATAGTTCCCTCTATATCGCCAGAAGTCAGGCGCCTTTCTTATTACGCTCTCAGAAAATGCCTGATTGTAAAACATGAGATTGGGAATCTTACTCTCATAAAATAGTTCCCTGAAATTATTTAATGTGTTGAGCAAATCATCATTCGGCTCTTCTGGCATAACCCAAATTAAAACATCAGAGCCACCGAAATCCTTCCTTTTCAAAATATCGATGATTTGCTCCCCTTTTTTCACATCATCGAAAGCATGCCTGACATTCTCATAATAAGGATTGAAAGCCAAAGGTATTGGGAATGTATATACTATAAAGCAGTTCGGTTGAGTGAGCAACCCGTAGTTTTTATAAAAGAAATCCTCAGCCTGCTGTCCGCGCGTTAGTTTATCAAGGTCATCAACAAGTACCACAATTCTCTTGTCTGTTTTAATTTCCACTTCCCTTATAAACCAGTTGAGCCTCTGTATGAGGTCGGTTATTTTCGTTTCAAGTTCTTTTCTTACATATTCTCTTGTCTTTGCTTCCCTTCCCAATTTCAGCATTATGAGATTTGAAAAAGAGATTCCTATTTCTTTGTATTTCTTCACATCTTCTTCTGAAACTCTTGTGATGTTCATCATGAAATCGCGGAAATCATCTTTAATATCCTTTTTTAATGCAACCCCCGCTTTTTCAGCCGTATCATAAATTTTTAAAGCCATAGTTTAATTGCCATGTTCGCTCTTTTCTCCTTTCCTACTTCAATCCCGCCTTCTGGGTTCTGTACATCCTGATATATTCCTTTGCTGCCTTGAACAGCGCGTCCTTGGT
>CAYSLW010000053.1:0-10719 GCA_964431955.1 uncultured Candidatus Methanoperedens sp.
CCGGTCACGGTGTGTCCAGATATAGGTATCCTCTTTAAACCCGGGACTCAAACATATCCTGTCTTTGTTGTCAATCCAAATGGCACGAGCAACAGCGTCAATTTTACTGTGCCACGGTAAATGATGCAGCAGAGAGTAAGTGTATATGACAACCCCGCTCTGGCGCAATCCAAAAGTGTACGGCTTACTGGGTTTCATCCTGGTAGCAATCCTCTCCCTTTTCTTCTTTTTTGCAGGGATATCAGGAACACAAGTTACGGAAACAGAATTTGCTGGCGGTAACAAGACTGTTGTTACAGAAACGGTCTGGGTGGGAGCATTCAATCCCTTTCTCCTGCTCTTTGTTATCGGAGCTGCAGTAGCAGCATGGGGATGCCATCGGAGCACGCACATGGCATGGGTTGGAAGCATTTTCGTTCTGGCTCTCTCAATACTTGCAATGTTCAGCATAGGAATACTCACTTTGCCAGGCGATGTGCTACTTTTGATAGGCGCTGCATTCAAGACATATAATAAGAGCACGTAGAATGAAATTATTGAGACTGTTTCACAGATATTTCAGACCAAAGGTAATTGCTATTGTAAGAATAACTGCATAAAACATCAGGCTGGCTGCGACAGCGGCGCATATTCTCGACCTCTGCACACCTAATAATTCGCAAGTAATAGTAGCAGCATAAACTCCTATCCACGGAGTGAGGATAAACAATCCTAAAATGCCATACTTATCCATCCACCTTTTTACTTTCTCGTTCCTGCGCTTCAAAAGCCAACTCTGAATCTTCGGATATTTGTTTCCCTGATCGAAAATGAAGAAAAGAACTGGTACGGGCAGAAAGTTGGCAACGATAGCTACTGCTGCTACAACAAAAACAGGCAGTCCCATAGCTGTTCCAGCAGGAATTGCGATTAGTACCTCTCCTACAGGAGAAATGGATATTAAAGCAACGATGCCTATTTTTACAATGTCCATGATATCTCCTCAAAAACGTATTAGTTCTCTATCATGCCGTCCCGGAAATGTATAATTCTGTCAGCCATCGCTCCAATCTCCTGACTGTGCGTTACCATCAAAATCGTCTGTCCGTTTTCGAGGTTCAATTTCCTGAAAAGCTCAAGGACTTCCTTTGAAGATTTGGTATCCAGATTGCCTGTGGGCTCATCTGCCAGAAGAATCTTCGGGCTGTTTGCGAGAGATCGTGCTATAGTGACACGCTGCTGCTGACCCCCTGAAAGCTCGGATGGGAGGTGATTTAGCCGGTCCCCAAGACCTACAAGCTCAAGAAGCTCCCTTGCTCGTTCATTATAGCGCGGCACTCTGTTCATCATCATCGGGAACATTACATTCTCAAGAGCAGTGAGCTCAGTGAAAAGATTGAAGAACTGGAAGATAAACCCCAAATGCCTGAGGCGGTATTCAGCCCTCATGTCGCTGCTCATCTTCGTGACATCCCTCCCGTCAAGATGTATCTCTCCCGATGTCGGCACGTCCAGCATGCCCACATGGTTCAAAAAAGTCGTCTTGCCGCTTCCAGAAGGTCCCATGATGGCTACAAACTCGCCCTTTTTTATGGAAACATCTACGCCGTTAAGGGCATTGACGCTGACTTTACCCATGATGTACGTTTTCCTGAGGTCCCTGACTTCTATAAGCTCCATTCATTCACCCCATATTGCTTTTATAATATTGATCCTGCCCGCCAGCACCGCAGGATACATGGCTGCAAGTATTACGGTGAGAAGAATCACAACCGAGGCATCATAGAGAAGATATGCCTGGAACCTGGGTCCCACAGAACCCAGTATCGGGTCGTAGAACGGGTGAGCCTCCAGATAAGCTGTACCAAGATACCCGAGCGTGCTGCCTACCAGAATCCCGATTATGCTCAGAAAGATTGCTTCAGTAATGTACACAGAGAATATCTGGGCATCCTTCAATCCTATTGCTTTCATGATGCCGATCTGCCTCTTTTTATGCTGAATATTAATATATAATATAACGCCCACAGAAACAGCCGCTGCGAACAGTCCGATAATATTAATGGCATCGCTTATCTGTTTAAATGTATTCATAGAACTCACTACAGCTTCGACTTCCTGCTCCCATGTTTTTATCTTGCTCACGCCCAGTTCTCCGGATAACACGTCTTTATAATGCACAGCCATCGACTTATCATTAAGTCTGACCAGCATCACCGAAGCCTTATCGTTTACGCCGAGCTTGCCAGTTGCTTCATCGAAATTCATAATGACCGTGTTTTTATCCATCTCCAGTCCTGTGCGTATTATGCCTTTAACCCTGTATGTTTTAATTATCCCTTTTTCAAAGGCGAGAGTCGCATCATCCCCGGCTTTTGCTTTTAATTCATCCGCCAGTTTATATGAAATCAATATGCTTGTTCTGTCATCAGGCTCCAGGGTCTCACCTGAATCGAGTTTGTCAAGCAGTATCGTAACGCTGTTCTCTTTGATCGGGTCAAGAGCCAGTATCTTTACAGGTTTTGATTTTTCCTCAAATGATAACGAGCCGCCGGCTGAAAGCCTGGGGGAGAAGGCGGATACCCCTTCAATCCTGTCAAGTTTCAGTTCCTTAATGCCAAGTCCCTCTATGTAGCGGTCGTTCTTGTTTGGATATATATTAAGATGCCCTGATGAAGTTTCCATTGTCCTGTCCAGAAAATCTTCCCTCATCCCGTCCATAAAACCGTTCAAAATAATAATATTGGCGTTCACCAGCGATATTGCCAGGATGATAAACAGGAACGTTTTTTTATTCTTCCCAATATCTTTTCTTGCATAAAAAAGCACTGCCGACAGTTTTAATTCCCCCATATAGCCTTGATTATGTCTATTCTGCTTGCCTTGACCGCAGGATATATCCCGGAAAGGACAGTTACTGAAAATGAGACGGCTGATGCGGTATATAATATATGGCTGTAGAATCTTGCGCTCATCCATGTCTGACTGACGGCGTCATAAAATGGGTGAGCCTCCGAGTACTTTATCGCTAAATATCCAAGAATATCTCCCAGAGCAACCCCTATTAGACCAAAGAGGACTGACTCCATTACAAAAACTGTAAAAATAAATGAATCTTTCGCCCCGATTGCTTTCATTATCCCTATCTGCCTGTTTTTTGAAACCACGTTGATATATACGATAAGCCCTACCGAGATAGCAGCAGCAACCAATCCTACAATCGATATAATGCCAGTAAAACTTTTCCATGCGGCAGTGAAGCTTAATATAAATTCAGTTTCCTCCTTCCATGTCCTTAAATTAGATACATCCAACTCCTGCATTATGATAGGTTTATACTGATTGGCAAGCATTTTATCATGAAGTTTTATCAAAATAACAGATGCTTTATTATCCAGACCCAACTGTCTGCTTGATTCATCCATGGTCATAATGATTGTAGAAGCATCAAAATCCGAATTACCTGTGCGAACGATTCCTTTAACCGTATATGTTTTAACCTTCCCGTTCTCAAAGGCAAGATATGCTTCATCCCCCACATCCAGTTTTAAATCTTCGGCAAGGCGATAGGAAACGAGAATAGCGCCGGGGTCATTTGAACCGATAGCTGTTCCACTGTCGATTTTTTCCAGGAGTTTTGTTACACTCTTTTCCTTATCAGGATCAAGCCCTAATATCGAAGCTGATGCCGATAGGTCTTTATAGGATAAAACGCCGTTTGCGGAAATCCTGGGTGAATATGCTGCGACGGCATCTTTTAACGAGGCAAGTTTCTGTTCCTTTATTCCCAGCCCATCAATATACCGGTTTTCTTCTTTTGGATATATATTCAGGTGACCGATTGACGTCTCAACGGTATTGTCCAGGAAATCATCTATATTTCCCTCTAAAAGCCCGTTTACAACTATGATGTTTGCAGTAGCAAAAACTATTGCAAGCGTTATGAAAATACATATTTTTTTATGCTTAAGGAGGTCTTTTCTTGAAAAGAATAAAGACGCTTTAATATCAACTGCCACGTCTTAAACCTCTTTGCATGCACAGGAAAATAATGACAAACGCCGTTAAAACGGATGTAAACCCTGGTACATTCTTGCCGGATTGCCCTGCCGGTTTTGCGGTGACAACAACTTCCTTCTTTTCGACTGTAAATACCATTGACTTACTTTTAATAGTTGCACTTGCTCCGATTCCATCCCCGTAGACCTCGGTTATAGCAGCATCATTTTTAGCTGTAAAAGAAGAAGTTGCAGTTAAATAATATCTGGGAACGCCACCGTCATGCAGATAAATCTTTGCCAGTGCAGTGTAATTTCGACCTTCCCTCAATGCTATGTGCACCTGATTGGTAATCTCAGTAGTACCCTGCCTATCTGACAACAGGGAAACCTGCTTCAGCGTGTCCTGGTATACAATTTTTCCATCATCTATTAAAATAAAATCAACATCTACAAGAAAAGGCTGAAAATAGGTACCCATGCGCCGTTCGTATGTTCTTAATAGAAGCTTAAAACCGTTTGAGTTAGCATTAAAACCATCTACATAAATTTTTGAGAAATATATTGCAGAGCCGCCTTCATTTGATTTGTTTTCCGTTGTTGCAGATGCAATCCCTGTAAAAATAAAAGCTGATGCGATTAATGCGGCTGAAATAAACATGTAACCACTGAATTTTATTCTTGTCATAATTCAATCACCTTATATACATAAAAGATATATGCTTTGTCCACAATAAAAAACTTCCAAGTGGTTGCAATGGAAATACAGGAACGTTTGAAGATGCTGGGGTTGAATACTTATGAAACAAGAGCTTACATTGCCCTGCTTTCCCTTGGCGCGGCAGAGGCAAGTACAATCTCGGCGAGAACACGAATCCCTCGAGGCAGGATTTACGATGTCCTTAATTCCCTTGTTGAGAATAACCTTGTGGAATCGCAGGATTCAAGACCCAAAAGATTCCGTGCAGTTGCACCAAAAATTGCATTAAAAAACCTCGTTGAACAAAGGAATAAAGAACTTGAAAGAAAGTCCAGGCAGCTTAACAGGCTCGTCTCTGAAATAGAATCAACAATGTACGAGATGATGACAAATGCTGATTCAAATGTTTTCTGGATAGTTACCCATGGGAACAAAGAGAACGTTAATTTATTGATAACATCATTAGCTGAAGTGAAAAATGAGATTTTGACGTATACAGAGCTGGAGGAGAACAATTTTTTATTCAATGGAAAGGTATACAATGAAATTATCCGGGCACTCCGCCGCAATGTAAATATGATGGTTCTCTTGCCGGAACGGGACATAAATTCTCTTTTCTCACAGTTTGACAAAGATTTCATCTCAAAGATAATACCTTTTATAGGAAAGAACCTGCTGATAAGGACGGTGGAAGATGTCCACACGCCTTTCGATGTAGTGGATGGTGAAAAGGTAAATATCATGATTAAAAGTCCATCCATGCCAAAGCAGTTTTTGGCTGCGGTCGCATTTCTTGATAAAGACCTTGCAAGTACTCTAAAAGAGGAATTCCATGCGTTGTGGAAAAAGGCAAAGCCACTGGATATGAGTAAAGTCACACCCGTACAGTAACATATGGAAACATCCTCTTCTCCGACTTTACTAATCTTTATTTTCTTTTATTAAGCCGTTTCTTTATCTCCTTCACCGCAATCGCTGGCTCCTTTTTCTCCCATGCGCGCCTTACCTGTGTGTTGCCCAGGAGGGAAGATATTTTTGCAATTCTTTTATTCACTAATTTCCTGAACTCATGATTGACATCAAGTCTCACAATCGCAGGCTCGACCTTCCTTTCTGCTTTCTCTACATATAAAGTACGAGAGATATCAGGACGGCTTCGCTCCTGCGTGGTCAGGCACACAATCGCGTTCTTCCAGTCCTGCGCCCACGGCGTATCCGCTATTTCGGTGTGCAAAGCATTTGTCCTTTTTACCCCTATAGCTTTAACGTGGCAGGCTTTCTCGCACGCGCCGCAGTATGTGCAGAAGTCACGAACGACGTCTATTTTTTTGTCTTTGGGGATAATCCATGCTCTGGAAGGGCAGACATTGAAACACCCGTGGCAGCCCACAGGGTCGCAGCCTTTGAGCCTCGCTGGTATAAGTTCAATCTCGCCCTCAAAAGGTTTAGTAACCTTTGCAGCATCATACGGACAAACAGCCTCGCACCACCCGCATCGAGTGCACTTGCTATCATCCACTTTGATATTCCCGGCTAGCTTCGGGGCAAGCTTCTTCATCTCCTCCAAATCAAACTCTCCCTTTACCCTTATTGCATCTTCTGGACAGAAAGGAACGCAAATGCCGCAGTAGTCGCATTTAGTCTTATCAACCAGCAGGTTCTCAAAAGGCATGAGGTCATCTGCCTTTGCTTTTTTCTCCACGAGCACAAACGCAGGACAAAACTCTGCGCAGGCGCCGCATAAGGTGCATTTATCCATATCCACTTCGATTTCGCCCTTCTTCCCGGGCTCAAAGGGTGCCAGAGTCTCCTTCTTGGGGAAGGTGAACTCAACACTGATAGCCTCCTCAGGACATGATTTTTTGCATATAAGGCAGGGCAGGCACTTGTCGTTGAAGACAACTCTGGAATCAAGATGCGGAAACTCTGTTAATTCAAGTAGGTCTCTATCGTTTACCGTCATCTTGACCGCCTTTACAGGACAGAAGGCAGCGCACATGCCGCAAAATGAGCATTTTGTGTGGTCTATGATAACGGGTGGGGCATCCAGCCCTGTTGCTATTTCTATCAGGGGACCCGTAGCGATTGCTTTATTCGGACATATCTCTACGCATATACCACAGCCATTGCAGCGTTTATAATCATAATCTAAGATCTTCTTCGATTTATCTGTTTTCTGGGTATACAGAAAATGCGTATCTTTGACCTCGCTGTCCACTTTAACTTCCAGTTTTTCCTCGCTCATGCAATCACCTGTTGTCAGTGTTCAGTGACCAGAGCGCACTCACCGCAGAGGGCGCAAAGGTCGCAAAGATTTTCACTGGCACGCTTTGCGTTCTCTGCGTTCTCTGCGGTGAATTAAGTTTAATCGCTTCCCAGATAGACTTTAAATGGTTGGTTTGTATCAAGGTTGCCTCTTAAGCTCGCTGCCTATCGGACCAAGCTCTTTTAGCTGATTAACGAAGTCTTTAACTATCTCTGTAAACTTCTCGCCTTCGCTTGCAGTAAGCCACTCGACACGCAGGCGTCGCTCATCAAAACCCAAATCAGCAAGTAACTTGCCCAGCACGTTCATCCTCTGGAGCGCACAGTAATTCCCTATGGTATAGTGGCATTCTCCCAGCCTGCACCCTGCTACCAGGACGCCGTCCGCTCCCCTTCGAAGTGCTTCAAGCACAAAAGCAGGAGATACCCTGCCAGCGCAAAGCACCCTGATGTTGCGCAGATTCGTGGGATACTGCAGGCGCATGGAACCTGCTAAATCCGCGGCTGCATAGCTGCACCAGTGGCACAGGAACCCTATCACCAGCGGGGACTCGTTAATCTCACGCGTGGCTTCCTTAATCTCTGCCATAATCTGCTCGTCCGTATAATTATGGGTTTGCAGCGCACCTGTTGGGCAGGCTGCACTGCATGCCCCGCATCCCTGGCATGCAGCCTCGTCAACGACTGCTTTTCCATCAACAACTTTCACACGACCCAACTCGCATACGGTTTCGCATATACGACATCCAACGCATTGCTTTGGAAGTACATACGCACTCATGGGCTCGATCTCTATTTCACCCATGTGGAGCAGGCTTTCGGCTTTTGCCGCAGCAGCACTGCCCTGCTCTATGGACACCTGTATTTCTTTAGCGCCTGAGGCACACCCGGCAATAAAAACCCCTTTTGTATGCGTCTGCACAGGTCTCATCTTGGGATGCGCGCTCTGGAAGAAGCGATCAGGGCGAGTGGAGAGGTTTAACATTTTACCTATGGATTCCGCATCCCTGTTTGCCTCCATGCCGACTGCAAGCACCACGAGGTCGTATGCTTCATGGCATTTCTCACCAGAAAGCGTATCTTCATAATGGATTATCGTCTTTCCGTCAGATTCCTCGACTTCTGCCACTCTACCCCGTACGAATGATACACCAATCTCCTGGGCGCGTTTATAATATTCCTCGTACATCTCACCGCCTGCACGGATATCGATGTAATGTATCGAGACTTTTGCATCAAGGTATTTTTCCGCAATCTTCACAGCATTCTTTATCGAAGCCATGCAGCACACCTTGGAGCAGTATGGGTTGCCCACCTGCTCATCCCGCGAGCCCACGCATAATATGAATGCTGCGCTCTTTACATCCAAACCTTTGGAGGGCGACACCACTCTGCCGTGGGTAGGACCTGCAGCACTGAGCATGCGCTCAAGTTCAAGGCTTGTGATGACATCCTTATACCGCCCGTATCCGTATTCTTCCTTTCGCGCAGCGTCAAAAGGCTGGTAGCCTGTGGCAACTATGATTGCGCCCACATTGAACTCGAATTCCTCAGGCTTTTGAGCGAAATCCACAGCCTCGGCAGGACATGCAAGCCTGCACAGGTCGCAGCCCACGCAGTGCTCGTCGATGCACGCCACAAGAGGGACTGCCTGCGCAAAAGGAATGTAGATGGATTTTCTTGCTCCAATTCCAAAATCGAACTGGTTGGGCACATCGATGGGGCAGACGCGGGCGCAGATATCTATGCAGCCTTTGCATTTTTTCTCGTCAATGTAGCGCGGTTTTTTTATTCCTGTAATCTTGAAATTGCCTGTTCTTCCTTCTATATTTGTTATCTCTGAATAAGTATAGAGCGTTATATTTGGATGGTTCTGGACATCCGACATCTTGGGGGCGAGAACGCACAGCGAGCAATCATTGGTAGGGAAAACCTCGTTCAGCAATGCCATTTTCCCTCCGATGGTAGGAAGCTTTTCTACCAGACGAACTTTAATCCCCATATCAGCCAGAGAAAGGGCAGCCTCTATTCCAGCTACGCCTGCCCCAATCACAAGAACGTCCTTATTTGCAGGTAAGGTCTTCTTTTCAAGCGGAGAAAGCAAAGCAACCCTTGCCACGCCCATTGCAACGAGGTCTTTGGCTTTCTGTGTGGCAAGACTATTTTTATCTGCATGCACCCATGAGCATTGCTCGCGTATATTGACCATTTCGAGCAGATGCGGATTAATGCCAGCTTGCTCAATAACGCGCCTGAATATGACCTCGTGCAAGCGTGGAGAGCATGCAGCTACAACGATTCTATCTAGTTTGTGCTCAACTATATCTTTCCTTATCTGTTCCTGTCCTGCATCACCGCATGTAAAAGATATATCCCGTGCAACTGCAACGTCCTTCAATTGCGCTGCATGTTTTCTGACATCCTCGACGTCTATGGTACCTGCTATATTCGACCCACAGTGGCAGATGTATACACCTATTGGCATCAGTACTCCAGATTCTTAATGATTATTCATGACTTCTTTTCTTTTGTTTCTTCTTCTACGATGATATCAACGACTCTCAACTGGAATTCTTGCAGTGCTTTGACAGCAGGGCTATCTGCATTGATTCTATAAAGCCATGTATTGCCTATCCGCCGGGTTTTCTTTACGATACCGTAGCGCTCAAGGGTATCCCAGAAGGTGTAAAGGGTTGAGCGCCCAACGTCTGCGCACTCGGCTATTTCTTTTTTTGTGTATTCCAGATTGTCCTGCGTTATCAGGAGGTCTATAACTTTGACCTGCGGGCTGTCTCCGAAGATTTCAGTGAACATGGTTATAACTACGCATTGGTTGTATTTATATCTAACTTTGGATGTAACAAAAAAAGTAACATTATCCAGCAACCTGCACGCATCAAGGCTCAAATCCATCCTCCACAATCGCAGCTATATGCCAATTGGCGAACTTTTGCAGGGGTCGAGTATGCAGATTCTGTCTGTTTTAGCATTCGGCAGCGCTGATTTTACACGGCTACGGGATGAGAGTGGAGCATCTGAGGCTACCCTGCGGCACTGGATAAAAAAATTTAAAGAACATGCGATGTTGATATTAAAGGATGATGTATATGAGCTTCCGCACGACCTTAGAGATGTAAGAGAGTTTCTGGACTATTACTGTTCCTATTTTGCAGTATCTACACTAAAGGAAATAGCACCTTCAGGCAGCTTCATTGCTGCAAAAGGTTTTGAGTTCCTTTTCTCTATGAAAGGCGAGATCGTACATGAAAACGTGAGGTCAACTGGATTGACCTTGATATCCGAAGAAATCCCGCTTATGTTCGCTGAAAATCATTATTTCTATTCTTCTCGAACGCTATCAAGAGAAGAAATATCAGTACATGCTATTGCTGCCGACCCGCACAGCAAAAGGAACATCACCTATGTCATAATGTATATCCTGAAGAAGAAGAAGCTCGACAAAGCTTTTTTTCTCGAGATTGCAAGAAGATACAGAGTGGAAGATATCGCAGGGAGCGTGTTAAAACTGTTAAATACATGGAAACAGCCAGAGGAGCCATATATGCCTGACCCTGCATACGTCAGGGAAAAGCTGAAGGAGTATAATATACGATGGCAAGGCTAATCTCGAAAGAAGATGTCTTCCTTTTTAAGACCGTCACAGAACGAGAGGATGATGAGGAGACTATCAAGGATAACCAGTACCGTCCTGAAAATTTCAGGAAGTCGGATTTTGGGGCATTCCTTAGAGTCCAGAAGAACCTCTCAGATGAGACC
>CAYSLW010000054.1:0-10640 GCA_964431955.1 uncultured Candidatus Methanoperedens sp.
ACTTATATAGGTGTATAAGAAAGGATATATGTTTCGATATAGGAACTTGTGTAGGTAGAATAGAGGTGGATTCATTATGTTCGATAATATGAGAACGGAAGAAACGAATAAGCCAGCAGATACAAAAACGAAAATAATTAGTTTGCTACAAAAAGCAAATGAATATGTGTGGATGTCATCAGGTTTCAATTCAAGTTTTTATAATGATCCCGATGTCAAAAAAGCTATGGATGATTCGTTTAGAAGGGTAAAACAAGTTAAAATAATTGTTGATGGAGATGCAGATATAAAGAAAAAAGAAGTGAGTTGGCTATTCAATCTGGCAAAAGAACTCAATGGGAAGTTACAAATTCGGCAATGCGAAGCTGTTTTACACTGGCTCGTAGCTGATGGAAAACATTTTAGGCTTGAGAAACCCCACTTACATGGTGATGTGGGAACAAAGAATTTACTAGTATATGATGTAAGTCCACCTGTTATTTCGGAAATTTTGAGGAGAAAATTTGATAAATGGTGGTCTATGGCAACGCCAGTCGACCCATGAATTCTCCAGAGACTATAGCATCAGTATTAGTTAGTCTCTCTACCATAGGTTTTATAGGTCTATTTGGAACTGCAACAGTTGTTCCTATGATATATGAACTAACTATACTCAGAAAAAACGAATCAGTGGTTTTATTACGTCGTTATCCTTATAGGTTAATTTCAAGACTCGGCGAGACTTTGTCGATATTCGTTTTAATGATTACTTACTTCTTGGCTTTTTATTGTGGTGGGTTTGCTAAGTTTAGTCTACTTCTTAACTAACAACGGTTCATTCTTGGATTATGCTGTATATTTTTCAATTATTGTAGTGTTATTATTAATTTTTTTTATTGCTTCTATAGTAATATCGGCAATACCTTATAAAGAACACGAAATTAATCAAATTATTGATTATTCTGTAATTGAGACCAATACAAAAAGTTTCCCAAAAGATAAAAAATAAATCACTGTGCACCACTCTTTTTCTGGTTCTCGACACTCTTTTGAATCATTCCTATCCATCTATTGCGCCCCCCCCCTTTTGTTTCATTACTAAGTCAAAGCAACGAATAAGCGATAGAAAAACCCCATGCACCCTCCCGTTGATGCCTCGCATTTCAGTGCGGAGTTGGTTACTACGTATTTATTAATACTCATGTTTATTGTAGGGGTGACCCTACAAAAACGAGTACAACAAATCTGTTCCCTCCATGTGCAAATCTCAATGCAAATGTATGCGGCGACATCCATCAAACATCAGCAGGCAATCAAGCAGCAACAGATGCAGCACCAACAGGCAGCGGCGCTGGGGTGCGACCCCAGACCCCAATGGATGCGCCGCCAGAGGCGGAGGTGAACATATCGTGAGTTCACGCTGCAATAACTCCTGCCCTGAAGGGTGCGCAGGCAAATGCGCATCGCTGTGGCGACAGGAGTAATTGCGACTGATGATATGGTTGGGCGGTCAAGACTACGCTCCGGTGGGTGCTCGCTTCACCGCGGTTAACATATAGCCCTTTAATAGCATCTAAGCACGCTCCGCAAGGTGAACGTTGCGCCGTTCAATCACGCATATCTTACTTTCCATCCTCTAAACGTTTGAACACTCGAACCCTTACGGGTTGTTATAATTGCATCGGGTTTGCATCCTTCAGACGTTTGAAGGACTACAAAACTGGCAATGGAACTAATTGTCAGCCAAAACGTTTGAAAGAACCGAACCCTTACGGGTTATATTAATTGTCTCGACATTTTATTGAATTCTCTTCATTCATCAAAGCACGCTCCGCAAGGGCAACGTCTTGCCGTTGCATCACGCCACGGGCATCTTGCCCGAATCCTTCGTGCTCAAGCGGAGCACACCCGCGGGGACGACGATGGGAATGGGGGGGGCGAGAACGTGCCTTCGCAGTTCCGAGTCTCTGCCGAGGGCAAACCTTTGTAAAGTTTCATCAAACTTTTCGGGTAGCAACTTGCGCCAGAGCTGTATGCGCAAGTTGTCTACTTATTACGTTTTTTCATCCTTCAGACGTTTGAACACTCGAACCCTTACAGGTTATATTGTATCGGGGTTAGCAGCGGCATTCTAAAAGGCTCGACGTTGTTCCACGCAGGAAGGATGCGCCAGTCACGCATGCGCCTCGATGAATATATATAGTATGCAGACAGAATAGCGAGCATGAAGATTGTATCGAGAAATGAAAGCTGGAAAGGGCGAGGAAAGAAGGAGAGGACTCCATGCCCTCGCTGTAAAAACTTCTACATGCAGAGTGCGTACATATATATCAGCGATCAGGAAAAGAAAAAATGGGAGAAGATAGGGGAATACTGCGCCTCATGCGGTCACTTCCTGCCTGCGCTGCGCCCATAATTATTCTTGCGTTAAAATAATAACGAATCGTTATCGGCTGACTGCAATAGGTATATATACTATGCTGATAGAATAAGAACTAAGGAAAAGAGCATAAACCGCAGCGGTGCGGAAACACCCTGCGGCGCGGCTCATTCCTGATAAGGAGGAATGAACATGGCAGAAAACAACAACAAGGCAAATAAAGCATTCGCTCAGACAGAGCGGGAACAGATCAGAGAACTTTTTAAAGCAAGGGCTAACAGCCCGCCGATTCCTGACCCATTTAATGCGCAGTCTATGCAGAAGTGGGAGGAGTACGTAATAGAGATGCGAGAACTTGAAGCGCAGCTGAAAGCAGCCGGGGGGGTCGCTATGAGCTATCCAAAATACGCATGGGTTGGAAACAGGATAGCCGAGTCGGATATGGCGGTCTTGTTCGGACTGAAAACCAAGACCCACCTCCCAATAACCGAACTGGTGGCTGAAGCCGTCAGGCAGTACATCAGGGATGTGAGACCATGATGAAAAGAGACCATAGATTTGTGAACGTCTGCGACCCCGAGACCCTGGGCAGGTTAGCGAGATCTTTTGACATACGGGTCCTGAACCGCTTTGAGCATTTCGAGGCTGTAAACAGCAAGAACGGACATGTCTACAAGGTCAGGATCGCAGGAGAGGATATCGTCTGCACCTGCAAAGATTCGGGAGCTCATGCCTGCAAGCATGAGATAGCGGTTGCGAGAGACATGGGTTTTTTCGAGCTTGAACTGAGAAACATGGGGGTGAAACTGTGAACCGCACCCCTTCTTTTTCCCAGAGGCTGAAGGCAGGCTGGACTAAAGAGCAGCTCGTCAAGTATTATTGCATAACGGAAGCGCAGTATGAGCGCGTGGTTGCGTGTGTAAAGCGGATAGAGCAGGAAGTGGTATAATGCCGCTTCCTGATTACCCACGAGTAAAGGAGGTTATCACCCTGCTAAAGACGTTCAATGAGGAGAACCTGGAGAATGTCGCACATGCAGTATTCAAGGGCGCGGATGGGGAGCTCTATGTTTTTGGTAAAGGCAGCTTTTTGTTTAGTGCGAGAGATGGGATTCGAACCCCCTAACTCCTTAACCATAAAGATAAAAAGCAGTAAATCAATAAAGAGATAAATAATTTAATAAAAAAAGGTGAAAAAGATATTGAAAAATCATGATGTAATTTTAGTGAGATACGACGAACTTGCCCTGAAAAGCAAGAACGTCAGGGCAAGGTACGAGCAGATACTTGTAAAGAACATAAAAGCCATGCTCAACGCAGATGGATGCTCATATTCAGGAATCAGCAAGGAGATGGGCAGGATTTTCATACATTCCAGCGATGCCAGTGCTTTAAAAAGGGCAGCAAAAGTCTTCGGCGTGGTTTCAACAAGCCCTGCTTATACCTGCAAACCAACGTTAGAATCAGCAGCAGAACTATGCGCTGAGGTAGCAGGGGGCATCATTCGGGAAGGACAGTCCTTTGCAATAAGGGCGCGGCGAGCCGGCAATCATGATTTTACATCCCGCGATATAGCCATAGCATGCGGGAATGCTGTATTTGAAAAAGCCAATAAAAACATAAAGGTAGATCTCGATAACCCTGATGTTGAGATTTTCGCGGAAGTCAGGCAGGATAAAGCCTATGTTTTCACGGAATCGGTAAAAGGCGTGGGTGGTCTTCCGATGGGAACCCAGGGAAAGATGGTAGCGCTCGTATCAGGAGGAATCGATTCGCCTGTCGCTGCATGGCTGATGATGAAGCGGGGCTGCGAGATAATACCGCTGTATCTTAATAACGAGCCATTTTCAGACGAAACAACGCGCGAGAGGGCGATGCAGTGCATCGATGTGCTCCAGAAATGGTCCCCGCAGAAAAAATTCACCGTTTATGAAGCACCGCATGGCGATAACCTGCTTGCTTTCCTTGAGCATTGCGATAACAGGCTGAACTGTGTACTGTGCAGGCGGATGATGTATCGGATTGCGGGGGAGGTTTTAAAGCTTGAGGAAGCGCACGGGATAATTACAGGTTCTTCTCTCGGGCAGGTCGCATCCCAGACCTCGCATAACATGCTGGCTGAGAATTACGGCATGGAATTCCCCATCTATCATCCCCTCATCGGGCTTGATAAGCTTGAGATAACAGATATTGCAAGGAGAATAGGCACGTTTGAACCCTCCACCAAGCCTGCAACCTGCTGCATGGCTGTGCCTGAGTACCCCTCCACTGCGGCTAAACCGCAGGAAGTGATTGAAGCCGAGGCGCGGATAGATGTTCCTTCGCTAGTTGAATCTGCTGTGAAGAGTATTAAGAAATTCACCTATATATCTAAGAAATGTTTTTAAACAATGATACCATTAACAGTATCGGTGATTCGATGAATAAGATTCTCCCCCTATTGATAATCCTGATTGTGGCGGCTTTGTCGGGCTGTACTGGTTCCGATACTTCCAAAACCGCTCCTGCAGAACTGCAAAAATTTGAAAAACCCAATCCCAACCTTGACGCCATAATCAAGGATGTGAAATTTGACAGGGATGACATCAGGGCAGGAGAAAAAGTCACCGCAGACCTTGTTGTATTTAATACTGGAAATGAAAACATCACCAGCGAAACAGTTGAAATCAAAGCCAAAGTAATAACGCTTAATGATTTCCTTGCGAACATGTACTTAAAAACCATGAGCGAGGAAAAGAAAACAGGTGTCTTTACAATGGAGTTTGATGCTAAGGAGAATCCTGATTACATTATCCTGCCAGGGACAAAGAAAAAGCTCAGCGCTGTTTTCAATACCGAGAAGGAAAGACAGGGCAGAAGTCTTGCAGGCAAATATGAAGTTACTATAATCTTATCTGTCAACGGACAGAAGGTAGATGCAAAGATGCTTCCGGTAACACTCTCTTCAGGGGAACCCAGAGTATTCACACCCACTCCCACGCCAACCCCAACGCCCACTCCTTCGCTGACTCCTACACCTACCCCGACACCCACACCCGAAATCACTGAAACACCAACGCCCACACCTACACCAACCCCAACATCTGAGCCAGTGGTGGTAGCCACTCCAACAGGCAGGATTGTGAACTCAAAAATTTATCAATCAATATTTGTTGAATCGCTCCTTAATATCAGTGCTGGAGATAAAGTTGTCTGGAATAATCAAGATGATACAAGATATACTATAGTCGAAATAAACAATAAAATTTCAGATATCAAAGTAACTGATTATGGGAGACCATTTTATATCTTTAACACAACAGGCGAATATCAATTTAATTTAATCTACTTTGGGCAGAAAACAACTCCAAGCCAACAAAAAATAGTCGTAAGAGTTAATGCAAGCAGTGCAAGCCAATAACTTGCATTAGCAATCTTTTTAATGTTGAAAAAACAATCAACAGTAGTGAGATTATGGTATCTAATAAAATCCTTCTAAGTATCTGCATAATAATGTTGAACATCGGATTCGCAAGCGCAGCCACTCTTAACGTGGGGCAGGGGCAGACTTACGCCACCATTCAATCTGCAATAGATGCGGCAAAGACAGGTGATGTAATTTCGGTGGCTGAAGGCACATACCTCGAGAACCTCGTTGTAAAAACGAACGGGATTTCAATTATAGGAAAAAACAAAGAAAAGACCATCATTGACGGGAAAAAAACAGGCAGTGTAATAAAGATAGAACAGACGAACAACGTTAAGGTCAGCAGATTCCTTATCCAGAACAGTGGAGGAAGCGGGCAGTATGATGCTGGAATAACCCTTTACCGGGCAAATAACAATCTGGTTGCAAATGTAAGTAATTCTTGTGGATAATGTCGCGGGTATTTCGATATACGAAGGAAGCAACAGCAACATTGTTTCAGGCAATGACATAAAATCAAGCAGCAAATACGGCGTTTTTATTTTCTCATCCAATGATAATAGAATATACAACAACAATATCCAGGGCAATGAATTCGGGTTTTATGGCGATGGAGCACGTACAAACGGTATCTATTCGAATAATTTCATTGACAATAAAAACCAGGCTTATGATAACAGCGGAATGAACTCATGGGATGACGGGACATCCGGCAATTACTGGAGTAAATATATAATTTTAGGCGGAGCTAACGCAAAGGATAATTATCCGCTCTCAAAGCCCGTTACTATAAAAGAAGAGGCAGTTGCCACGCCTGCAGAACAAAAAACTCAGGGAGAAAAGACAGCAGCAGAAACTGCTGGTATCGTGGTTCTGGTTTCACTTATTTCGATGGTGATATTAAGGAGGATACGAGGGTATCCAAACCCTCCATTGTTACCATAAAACCATCACACATTGAATATCGATTCAAGATGTTTTCTTTCCTCAATTAATTCCTTGACTTTGTCCTTCCTCGACAAAAGTCTGGAATACGCCTTATCATCTATCTCGATGGTAAGGTCACCATTATAACCCGAATCCCGCAGCCTTTGCAATACTGCATCCATCTTCTTCGTCCTGTACGAAGGATAATGCGGCTTTCCATCATGCGGAGCGCCCACATGCACATTGATGATTTTATCGCCAAGTTCATCGATAAAAGAGAGGGCAGTTTCAGGGGAATCCATGAAAGCATGCACCACATCGAACGTGAAAAAAAGCCCGGGAAATTCATTCAGAACTTCTTTCATTTCGTCCGGCATCGAACACATGGATGAAACGCCTGGCACGCTATTTTCAAGCGCCAGAGCCATACCAAGATTATCTGCCCTGCTCTTACACATCTCCAGATATTTCATGAATTTCCCCCAGTCCTCATTCGTGGGTGTGCGGTGGACAGTCCTTTTACCCGGATGAATCGTAACCACCCTTGCTCCGAGCATCGCTGCAAGCTCAAGTGACCATAACGTTTCCCTGATAGTGGCTTCATGGACATAGTCATTATAGGATGACGGGTTTAAATCCAGTACCGGGGCGTGCAGGGTGCACCCTTGCGGCATCATGAAGACCGCTTCTACCAGTGCAGCAATAGCAGTCTCGTCATTTCTTCTCATCCAGAAAAGGGGCGTCTCTGCCCAGAATTCAACGCTTTCGATGCCTGCCTCTAACAGTATTTCCATTATATCATAGATATCATATTCCCAGAGAAACAGTGATGCACATGATATTCTCATTCCTGACACCATTAATATTATTGGAGTTGATGCTTTATATTGTTTTCAATTGCCGGATTCTATGAAGGAAGTGAAAGTCTGATTAAATTCATTTAAATTTGCCTCCATAGCCTTGGAAAGGAAATACATTGCTCCGTATTTGTCGCCCTCCATTGTGATTACACCGTTTTTGGTAAGAATATCAAGATGATGCCTGATTGTTTTATAATCCATATTCATAGCCTCAGCAAGTTGATTTGCATTGTAGGGTCTGTCAATAAGCAGCTTCAGGATTAATGCACGGGTATGTCCCCCGCGTGTTCCAGCAATCAGATACCATAGCAGTTTCTTCAAAGATTCTCCTCCTACCCATTAATCAGGATAAATGAATATCTTAATAATTATAACTTATGGTAAAAAAGTTTATACCGGGCCGCCATATCCCCGGACTTTAAGATCAGCGCAATATTCTTTCGCAATTTTCTCGCATTTTTTAATATCCACTACAGGTAGGTTAACCACTGTGAAACGAAGTCCCATTCCGGCTTTTGAAACATCACGAGCAAACTCAAGCATTTTTTCATATGCTTTGATGTATTTCGGATCGCACAATTGATTATATGTGTCGGAATCCTGGGCATTCAGGCTGATGGAAACAACCTTCATTCCCGATTCGGCAAGTTCCAGAGCTACATTTCTATCGGGATACAGAAGTTTGGCATGTCCGATGGTATCGAGCCTTACAGAAATTCCCCGATTCGTGAGCCATTTTGTGATTTCAATTACGTCGTCCAGACGCACCAGCGGTTCCCCAAAGCCTGTGAAAACAACTTCTCCGTATTTTGATAGTTCTAGCTCTGAAAGTTCTTTTATGATTTCTGAACGCGTGGGTTCCTTTGAAAGCCTGAGATTATAACCATACACCCCATCAGAATAGCGTTTGAGGCAAAAAACGCATTCGGCAGTACATCGGTTTGTAATGTTGAGATACAGATTGCCGTGTGTCTCGTAAACGATGGTTTCTTTCCTGTTCATGTTCCCACATTAATAATTGTGCCTTATAGCTCATATTACTTTCCTCATCTCGTTATTACTTCGCAGCCTTCTTCATTGACAATCACGGTATGTTCAGACTGGGCAACAATCTCGCCACCTGCTTCGATTAATTCAAAGTATTCTCTTAGTCCTTTCCGGCTTTTATCCCTTATTTCTGGAATCCATCGCATGGTAAAGGGCAGGGTGCGGAATCTCTTCCTGATTTCCTCGGCTTCTTTTCCTTTAACCCTGCCGCTTATGGCAAAAATATGGGGTTTTCCGTGTCTGATATTACCTTTACCGTATGTTGCAAAAGGTTCGATTGCAAAAACCATGTCCTTTTTAATCGTATGGCTGAAAAAACCCTTATAATTAGGAATAGTGATGCCTGCATGCAGATTATACCGTTCAAGGCTGTGCCCTGTCAAATCCGTGACCGGATTGAAACCATGGTTTTTAATAGTTTCTTCGATTATCTTCCCTACGCTACCTGTCTGCGCCTGGTCTTTGATAGCTGCGATTGCTCTCTCAAGCGCTTCCTCGCAGGCAAGGATTAACCCGGCATGGTTCTTTGTTCCAACCTCAATGGTTGTGGCAGTATCTGCAATATAGCCTTCGATATGCGCCCCGATGTCTACTTTGACAACATCCCCTCTCGTAAAGCGCGGGACACAATCTTCGGGCGTGTAATGGGAGGCAATTTCATTCAGGGAAATGTTGCAGGGAAATGCCGGCTTTGCGCCCAGGTCTTCTATCCTGTTCTCAACATATTGAGCTATCTCGAGTAACGGAATATCTTCTTTTACTCTGCATTCTGCTTCTTTTCTGACTTTTGATGCTATTTTCCCAGCTTCATGATAGCAGTCATGAATGATATCGTTCATGCGTCTCTCGTAACTAATGCGGCTCCCGTCAATATAAGTGCACCGCCGATTATTTGGGGGGCACAAATTTGTTCAGCAATAAAAAAGATTATGGATGCAAAATAACTTGCGTGGGCAGAAAAATATATACTTTATTATTCGTATACATACTAACTAACACAGTTTGTGACATTAAATAGATAGGATAGGAAAGTGTACAAAACACGAATACACAGTGTTATCCAGAAAACTGACGGACGGGGACCTGTTGGAAACAGACGAAAATTACGGGCAAGAGGACGCTGCACATAGGCGGCGTTGTAAGGGATACAAAAGGCGAAATGAATACCCCGTATTTAAATACGGGGACTAAACTCTTTCTTCTCCTTTTTCCCGTGTCCTTATTCTGACATCCTTCAAAAAAGATACACTTTGGGCAAGAGCCACCAGTTCATCCCTAGTAAGAGGCTTCTCTAACCTTATTTTTTCATCAGGGGCATATTCAGGAATGCCCTGCTGGATGACATAAGTACAATCATGTCCTGTAAGGGTTTTAGCTATTCCTAAAACATCCGCAAAAGACCGGAAAACTGTTGTCCTGACTTCTATAGCAACATCCTTAAGATTCAATGACTGAAGAGCACGCTCGGCAGCATCTTTAATCCCGCCGGTTATTGTGCTGTAACTTTGTGCGTCATCGGGCGAAGCTTTGATATCAAGGAAAATTTTATCCAAAAGTTTTTTCTCGATCAAACTCGAAAGTCGTTCAGGATAATATCCATTGGTCTCAATACCTACGAGCAACCCTTGCTCTTTTGCGAATCTTGCAAGGCGTTCCAATCCTTCGAAATGTGAAGGCGTTGTAGGTTCACCGCCTGAGAAAACTACCGCGCTTATGAAGCTCTTTGCGTCAAGAATCTGTTTCTCGATCTCTTCAATATCGACAACATTTCCTTTCTTGAAGAGGGGCTCTAACGGGCTCGACACTATCATATTTTTTCTTTTTTTCTTTTTTTCTTTTTTTTCCCTGAAGAAAGGCTCTAACGGGTTTGATATACGAATAAATTCATTATTTGAGCAATAAAGACATTTGAAATTACAGCCGTTGAAGAAAACAACCGACACTGACCTGCCATACCAGTCTATTGTCGATACAGGGATAATTACACCGCTAAAAATCAATTTCATTTTCTCCTTTATCAAAAAGATTATGAGTTAATAAAC
>CAYSLW010000055.1:0-10485 GCA_964431955.1 uncultured Candidatus Methanoperedens sp.
CAGAAGAGAAAAAGCTCAATTACGAATGTTTCATACTATAGTTATATCCAATAAATCGCTACATGATGATCATCAGAGACTATATGAGCAAAATATTAATTTATACTTAAATCCTGTTAATCCTGTTATCCTGTCCAAAAATAAATTTTTATGTAGTTTTTCTATTTTCTCTTTCCTCAGCCTGATTTCTTGGTCAAGCTCCTTTGCTTGCCTTTGAATTGACATTAGATATTATTTATACGGAACTAACATAAGTATGTTGCCATTATATGATACGACCTCAGCATGTGAGCAACCAGTAGTCGTAAAACTTATGCCGATGGACGTGGCAAAGGAGATAGCGAAAGAATAGCATATGACAAAAATAGATAAATTATTTTTCTTGGGTTCCGGTGCTTCTGCCTGTGCAGGCATTCCAACTTTTAGCAATTTTAGGGAAAAAGACATTGAAAAATTATTAAATCTAACTGAAATTTATTAAAATATGGTTTTACAGTTTTCATTAATAATGATGAGAAGAAAAAATACACTTACTCTGTAGCAAGTTGATAATTATGCCCTACGCAGCTAAAGACAGACAGGAATTCATAAAACGCTCAAACCTTACACCAAACGCACGGGTCCTTGATTTCGGAGGAATGCTTTCAGATGAGCTTCCTTCCGCGGTTTTTGGGATAACTGCCCCAGGACCGCTAACAAATGCAATTCTCATAAAACCCACGCTTTTGCCATTTAAAAATAATGTGTTTGATGCGGTAGTTTCATATCATTACTTTGACCTGATTTCATCCGAGATTCTCGGTTACGCATTCGATGAGACTGCGAGGATACTGAACAAAAATTCGAGCTTCTCCTTTATGATAACCCTATGGGCGCCCCAGAACGAAGCACAGCGCTCAAGCCTCCTTTTCGATGAACTGCTAAAAAGCACAGGTACGTTCTTTAACCACGACATAGAGGAAATTAGCAGGATGCTTTCCGCTTCGTGCTTCAGCGAAATAACAGTAGAAAGTGTAAAACGTGAGATTCCAATACCCAAAGAATATGTCAGGTCGCATCTTTTGATGCTCGGAAACCTCGTGAAAAAAGAAAAAGCAGAAGGTGGAGCTGGAATTAAGGCGCTTGCAAAGCAATATTTTAATCATGTAAAAGAGCACGGCGAGGCGATGCTGCCTGCGCTCCATTTCACAGCAAAGAAACTATGAGAAAGAAACATCTGGAAATTTTGCTTGAACAGGTAGAAGGCTTTAAATCCCCGAAGCCAGAAAGAGAACAATACACCACGCCGGCAACTGTTGCTGCTGAGCTGCTGCATTTCGCCTTTATGCGAGGGGATATAACAGATGCCGTCTATGACCTTGGATGCGGCAGCGGAATACTTGCAATCGGGGCAAAACTGCTGGGAGCAGAAAAGGTTATAGGTTTTGATGATGATAGAGATGTTCTTGAGACTGCACGGGCAAATGCAAAGAGACTCGGCGCGGACGTCGAGTTCGTATGCAGCCATATAGACGAAGTGTGCGGAAAAGCGCATACAGCAGTGATGAATCCGCCCTTTGGCGCCCAGGTGAAAGGAAGCGACCGCCCCTTTTTGAGGAAAGCCCTCGAATTAAGCAGCGTGGTTTACTCCATACACAACGCCGGAAGTACGGAATTCATAAAAAAATTCATTAGCCCATCGGTCATAACAGAACATAAATTAATCGATTTTCCTATTAAAAGGACATTCAGGTTTCATACGAAGGAGATAAAGGTCATAACAGTCGAGATATACAGGATTGAGAAAAGATAGAGGGATTGTTATTAGAATTAAGAGAAAGAAAATGACAACAAGAAGAAGGCTCGGGAAAAGCGATGCTGGAGAAAAAAAGGATATAAAAGAAGAGTTAGAGGGAGAAGTTGAAGAAGTAATTCAGGAAGCTCTGGAAGAGGTGGAGAAACCCGAAGAAATCGTTAAGGCAGAACCAGAAGAAAAAGGCAAAACCGTCCTGCCCGGAAACCTCATAGGAACCTGCGAAGAATTCACGCCAAAAAGCGGGACTTATGTGGATAAGGGGAACATATACGCATCAGCCAGCGGAATTGTAAAGATAAATACTAAAGAGCGTTCCATTTCAGTTTTTCCTGTTACGAAGACACCGCCGCATTTGCAGGTGGGCGATATCGTCATTGGTCAGGTTACTGATGTAAAAGATTCTGTTGCTCTGGTGGAGATTGCCGGGATAAAAGGCAGAGGCGAGCGGGAGATTGTCAATGCAGAGCAAGCTGCAATCCATGTCTCAAATGTCAAGGATGCGTATGTCCCGGAACTATACTATGAATTTGCGCCTTTTGACATTGTCAAAGCGCGAGTGATAGACCTCCGGAACATGCGCCTTACCACAGTAAATAAAGAACTCGGAGTCATGAAAGCTTATTGCACTAATTGCAGAGCGGTGTTGAAAAAAGATAACGGCAAACTTAAATGTCCCAGATGCGAAAGAACAGAAACAAGAAAATTGTCCTCGGATTACGGGACAGGTATTGTATAGGGTGATATTATGGAACTTACAATCCTCAATAAAACAGACAATGAGATAAATATCAGGGTGGCTGGAGAAACGCATACCCTGCTTAATATTCTGAAGACGGCTTTGCTGAATAACAAACACGTTGAAATAGCAACCTACGATATAAAACATCCCACAATCAGCGAGCCAGTGCTCTTCGTGAGGACGGACGGTGCAGACCCTGTTGACGTTATAAAAAAAGCGTCCAAGGAAATTACTAAGGAATGTGATGAATTTATTAAACTTTTCAAGAAAAAACTTTAGAAGTCAAAGGACTAATTAAATCCTCATATTCCTCTTCGATGAGGTCATCCATCATCACCCCGTGCTCCAGTGCGACGAGAATGGCGCTGACCTCGATGACTACCGTTTTTGCGAGTTCTTCCTGTTTTTTATTTATCAGCGCTATTACTTTCCGTTTTTCCATGCCTGTGCCTGATATAATACGCTCGATAATCCTGTCAAATATAGCTTTTTTCTCAAAAATGCTTAGTTCGGGTTTGAATCCAGAAGGTATCTCTACCTTTGATATGTCAAACGCGGGATGAATCAGCTCTCCTTCCCGAATCATTAGCCCTGACTTCTCGGCATGATTCAACAAATTCTTAGCCTGCTCTGGAGCAAACCAGTTCAAATCAATGGAGAGTGCAAGCACAAACTCGCTCTCTTTCAGCGCTTCTTTCCCCTTTCTTAAAAAAGGCATCGAAACTGTATAAATAAGGTCAGACATGGGGTGCGTTTCTTACTATCTCGTCAACAATGGTATCTGCTATTCTCTCGCAGTCTGTCCTGCCCATGCCGTCGATATGGTGCACTTTCATGGTAAGTACGCCGTTTTCAAGGTCGGTCCTGACAAGGAATGAATCCCCCTTGAAAGGGATGCGGTCAAACTTTTCATCCAGGAAAGAATAGTTGAGGTTAACCCTGAAATCAATTATACCTTCAGCATCCACGTCCTTGAGTACAGAATCAAGAGTGTTTTTATTAAGCGGATAAAAATCAATGCTTTTATCTGTGATTTCAATGCCTATGCTTCTTTTGGCTTTTATGGGGGTGGCTTTTCGGTCTGGACCGTCTGTTATAAAATTTCCGAATTGCCCATCCATGCCTGCCATAATTTTGACGAAATAAGGAAGGTCTGCTCTGAAATTATATTTTCGTTCAAATTCCGGTTCTTTTGGAAACTGATGATACATGCGTTTCATAATGGCATGTATCGTCAGGGATTCTTAAAAGCTTTGCTGATTGCCGACGCAATGCAAGGCTATAGCGTCAATAAATCGTTGGATTTATGAAACAATAACCACGGAGACACTGAGACACAGAGGTTCAAAACATCGCTCCGTGCCTCTGTGCCTCCGTGGTGATATAATATGTACTGATACATATTATATCAAATGAAGCAAAAACCTGAATTGGAAGGCTATAAAGATAAAAATTATCTTGAGTTATACAACGTCATTTTGATGCTATAGATGCAAGGCGACATATCCCTTCCGCCTCCTCACCCTCGATTAGTAGTTACTATCTGAAAGTGATACAGGTATATTGGGCGGGCGGGATTTAATAGATGATGGAATCAGCAGATGACGAAGCAACTGATAACTTTATATATCACTTGATACAAAATTATATCACATGCTACAAAAATATACCACTTATCGCGTTCTGACGCTGTTTTTTGACTATCCCACAAGGCACTTCCAGCTAAGGGAGATTTCAAGGATGCTCAATCTCGGAATGCCCTCGGTGATAAACCACGTGAAGATACTTGAAAAAGAGAGCTTAATCAAAAAAGAGAAAAGAGGGGTCTATGAAAGTTATATCTCGGAAAAAAATGACCTGTTCAGGACATACAGGAGAAACGACATCTTGCTGAGAATTCACGAATCAGGATTGATTGATTTTCTTGCAGACGAATTCATGCCCGACACAATAGTGCTTTTCGGCTCGTGCGCCCGGGGCGAGGATATAGAAACAAGCGACGTGGACCTGCTGGTGGTTGCAAAAGAAAAAGAAGTTGACCTGAAAAAATTTGAGTCGGCGCTCAAAAGGAAAATATCGCTTCACTTCGAAGAAAATGTTTCGCAAATTCCGAAAGAATTATTAAACAACATAGTAAATGGCATAGTGGTCTATGGTTATCTTACGGTGTTTCAATGAAATCATGGAAAGAATCGCAGGAAGAAGTCAGAAAAATCAAGCCTGACAGGCAGATGGCTTCGGCAATACTTCGCATGATCGAAGTCAGGATGAAAGCGCTGGAGGAGCTTAAAGGCAGGCGCGAGTTCGCCTCCCTCATCGTGGAGGATTATTATGAAATCATAAAGGAAGCGCTGACGGCTCTGATGGCTATAGGCGGTTATAAAACGCTGAGCCACGAGGTGCTGATAGCGTACTTAAAGGAATTCTATCCGCAGTTTTCCGATGCGGAAATCGGACTTGCAGACCAGCGCAGGCAGACAAGAAATAAGATTGCATACAAAGGATTTTTTGTTGCCCCGGAATTCGTTGAACGAAACGATGCAAAAATGAGGGAACTTGTGATAAAAATCACAAATCTTCTGAGAGAAAAGCTGGGGAAGTGAGGTTAGTGCGGTGATTTACGCCCTCTTAAAGAATCGCCATATTCTCTATTCCCTCTCCTTCAAATCCGACACATAAATCCTGCACGACTCCTCCATTCTCCGGAACTCTTTTATTTTTTCGATAAGTTGCGGACTCCAGCCGTTCATGGCTTTTGCCAGCGCATGGACATTCAGGTCAGAGACCGCCTCCCACTTCCCCGCTCCTTTTATGATAGCATCGAGTTCTCCCCGCCCTTTTTCTTCCTTGGTGGGAAAATAAGGTTTCTCCTCAATCTTCACCCGCAGTTTCTTGTCGTTTCCACGGATGACCTCCACCCCTTCTTTTTTGGCATACGCGATTATCGCCTCTTTCAGTAATTCAAGTTCAGCATCAATCTCCAGAAGCAGCTTTTTTTTCTGGTTCGTTTTTTCAACATACCGGTTCACAAGCAGAACGCCAGGGTCGTTAAGATATTTATTAAGTGACATCTGCCCTGTTTTGACAATATGCATACGTTTCGGGCATAACGACTGGTACTCGCACCAGTCGCAGAGTCCGCTCTCAACAGCCTGGAACTCGTATTCCTGTTCTGCGCGCTCTATTGTTTCAATCACCGCCACAATCCCGGACTTGAGTTTCAACAGTTCCTGCGCCGCCCTGCGAGACCTTATTTCCCTGTCAAACACAAGATAATGCCATACTAAATCAACCCCCCTGGCATCGCCTAACATGCCCTGGACGCCGAGCTGGTAAAGCGCCAGTTGCCTGTCCGAGTCAAAGTGGGACTGCAAAGGCAGGTACTGGGAAGTCTTGTAGTCATGTATCTCATAAATCCCGCCGCTGTGGACTGAAAGCCTGTCGATAAACCCTTTGAGTTTATATCCCTCTATTTCGATGGTAATCATCTGTTCGATACCAAGCGTCTTTCCGTCATTGAAAGGCTGGTACCTCGCATAATATTCCCTGATGCATTTTGCGCCCGTGTCCCTGTAATTCTGCGGCGAATATCCTTCCTTCACAACCCTGATGTCGCCTGAATAATTCTTCTTCCAGCTATCATCATAGAAAGAGAGAAGTTCATCCACAGTGTTTGTTTTGGAAAGACGCAAACCCTTATAGAGTTTCTCAAGCGCTTCATGAACCCTCAAACCCATGAAAGCTTCAATGGTCTCGCCTTCATCGAGCTTTATTTTATCAACGTATTTCAACCTGTATTGCAGCGGGCATGCCTCAAAAGCGGATAATCGGGAATGTGAATAGACTGTCATGATATCATGGATTGGGTTTACTAATTATAAATGTTATGAAGGTTGGTTTTTTACCAACCTTAAATTTATCGCATAATAGTTATCGTTATTCAATCCAATAATATCGTGTTCAGAAAGGAATGAAGAATGAAATCAAACAATTTTAAAATTGAAAATGTTGTTTCCACTGCAAAACTTTCAGATCATTTTAATCTGAATGATATTAAATCAAAACTTGAAGATGCCGAATACAATAAATCAAGGTTTCCGGGTCTTGTGTATAAAATAAACGAGCCGAAGTCTGTTTTTCTATTATTTAATTCAGGTAAAGTTGTGTGCACAGGGTGTAAATCCATTGATGACACAAAAAAAGCCGTAGATATGCTCTACAAAAAACTCATCGGATTGGGAATAAATATAGAAGCCAACTATGAAATTATCATTCAGAACATAGTGGCATCTGCTGAACTTGGGGGTGCACTGAACCTTAATGCTGTGGCATTGGGATTCGGAATGGAAAACGTCGAATACGAACCTGAACAGTTCCCAGGACTCGTTTATCGAATGGATGACCCGAAGGTGGTCATATTATTGTTCGGTTCCGGAAAACTGGTTATTACTGGTGGTAAGTCTCCATCGGATTGTGAAAATGCTTTACTGCGCATAAAAGACACATTGATAAATTTAAATTTATTACTACTATGATCCGAATTTCGGTGGTGTCCTAAATTTCATGACTTATCATTCTCTTGGGCTTCTTGTATAGCAACACCTTAGAGTTAATACATGAACTGATTTATTTTAAACACCGCAAAGTCTGCCATGAACTGCTGTTCATAAATAAACATGAAACAGTATCGGTAGCCGACTCTTTCATACCAGCACGCAAAGAACGCAAAGCGTAGCAGCAACAATCTTTGCGACCTTTGCGCCCTCTGCGGTGAAAGGTCTATGATCCCCAATGGATCAACGAACACTAACAATAGGCACACATATATAGGTCACGTTTTATAGGGCACCACCCGAATTTCAACTGGTTCTGAGAAAGCCTACAACACCCCTATATTCGTCTTCCTCACGACCTCGTCATAATTCTTGTATCCAAGTATCCCTTCAATCATATCCGAATGCTTCCCCTTGAGCTTATTCAACTCAGAAGATGTATAATCCGTTATCCCTTTTGCAAATACCCTGCCTTCGCTTTCAATCTCGATGATGTCGCCTCTGTCAAACATGCCAGCGACCTCGATAATCCCAGAAGGCAAAAGCCCCCTTTTCTTCTTTATGGCAACTTGCGCCCCTTTATCCACGATGAGCTTGCCAGAAGCTTTTGACAGGATTATCCAGCGCGTCCTGTTCTTGTATTTGCCGTCACGGGCAAGGAACAGCGTTCCAATGTTCTCGCCGTACATTATCCTGATAACCACATCATCAATGGCGCTGTTGGCAATCACTGTGTGGCATCCTGCCATGCAAGCAATCTTGGCAGCCTCTATCTTTGTCCTCATGCCTCCAACGCCTTTCATGCTGGTAGGACTCCCGCCGTAGCTTTCTATTTCAGGCGTGATTTTTTCTATTGTGCTTATGAGCCTTGCGTTTTCGTTTCTCTTTGGGTTTTTGTCGTAAAGCCCATCGATATCAGACAAAAGTATCAGAAGTTCTGCCTCGACTTTACTGGCTACCATTGCAGATAGCTTATCATTGTCCCCGAAGGTAGCTTCAATCTCATGCACACAGATGGGGTCGTTTTCATTGATTATGGGTATAGCTCCTGCCTCTAAAAGAGCCGAGATGCTGTTACGAAGATTGAGATACGTCATCCTGTTGGAGAAGGCTTCGTATGTCAAAAGTATCTGCGCCACCTTGAGGTCGTGTTTGTTGAACGCCGCCATCCATTCCTGCATCAGGATATTCTGACCTACGGCTGCTGCAGCCTGGCGAAGCGGAATTTCCTTTGGTCGGGTGGGCATTTTTAACTCCAGAACGCCGATGCCAATGGCGCCTGAGCTTACGATAATCACCGTTTTTCCAAGCGCAACGAGCAGCGCTACCTGGTTTGCAATGTCTTCCGTCAATTTACGGTTAAAACTTCCATCTTCATTGGTCAGGGATGAAGTCCCTATTTTGAGGACAATTCTTTTGATATCCCTGAAAAGTTCTTTCCTGTCAATAGCGTGAGTAGGCTCCATTATCATCCTCAGCCCATTTTATCTGCAAGGCTCGCCGGCTGCTTTTTGTGGGTATATTTCCTTGCGTTCTTTCCAACATAATCCGCCACTTTATGTCCTTTTCCCAGAAGTACATATTTGTAGATCAGGAGCCCTTCCATCCCGACTGGTCCGCGAGCATGTATCTTATTTGTGCTGATGCCCACTTCTGCGCCTTTTCCGTATCTGAATCCGTCCGAAAACCGCGTGGATGCATTCCACATCACACTCGAAGAGTCCACAAGCTCGATGAATCTTGAGGCATTCCTTTTGTCCTCGGTCACAATGGCATCGGTATGATGAGAACCATATTTGTTGATATGATCTATACCCTCGTCCAGCGAATCCACTATCTTGATGGAGAGAATAAGGTCGTTATACTCCATCCTCCAGTCCTTTTCTGTGGCATGAAGTATGGCTTTTAAGAATCCCATATCTTTTAATAGCGCAAATGAACGGTCATCGCATCGAAGCTCCACGCCTGCCTCGTTGTACTTCTTTCCAATCCCTGGCAGGAATTCTCCTGCAATGTCCTTATGCACAAGCAGGGTTTCCACGGCATTGCACACCGCAGGGTACTGCACCTTTGCATCATAGCATACATCGATGGCTTTTTTTATGTCCGCCCTGCTGTCCACATACACAAGGCAGATGCCTGCGGAATGTCCCAGCACCGGAATTCTGGTATTATCCTGTACGTATTTTACAAACTCGTTTGAGCCCCTGGGAATGATGAGGTTTATGTATTCATCGAGTTTCAGCATCTCGTTGACCTCTTCCCTCGTTTCCATTAGCGCAAATGCGCTCTCAGGCATGCCCTCTGTGCCCTCGATGGCATTTACGAGCACATCGAAGATAGCCCTGTTGGAATGGGCGGCTTCGCTTCCACCTTTGAAGATGGTGGCATTGCCGCTTTTCAGGCACAGCGACATTATCTGCGGCACAACGTCGGGACGGGATTCGAAAATCACCCCGATTAATCCAATCGGGCAGCTTACCTGGTATAATTCAAGACCGCTGTCGAGTTCAAGAGCCGAGAGGGTTTTTCCCACAGGGTCATCGAATTTGATGACGTCTTTGATGCCTGCTATCATCTCGTCTATTTTGACGTCGTCCACTTTCAGCCTGTTGACGAGCGCTTTTGAGAGCTTGCCTGCCCTGACGAGCTTTTCTGCAGCCACAAGGTCTTTTTTGTTGGCTGAGATTATTTTTTCCCTGTTTGAATCCAAAGCCTGCACCATTGATGCCAGAGCTCTGTTCTTTACGGCGCCCTGCATGCTGGCTAAGGGGATGGAGGCGCTTTTTGCGAGGGTTATTTTGGTGATGATGTCTGGGGACATGATTTGAGGATGGTTTTATCAGATATATTGCAGGTCTTTTATATCATTTTAGTTCTTATAGATATGGTTTTTGAATACGGTCGGTTTATTTGTATTTTACACTTAATCCTAAAAGTTTTGAAGAACTCAAGAACAAAAAATCAGCAAACCACCACCTTTCCCGGAACTGCGCCGCTGCTTCGCATCGGTGGCGCCTATCGCCTTATGGATGCGCAAGAACGAGTTTGGATGCAGGTAAACTGCTACCGCGCTAAAGCGCAGTAGCCTTTCGATATTTCAACGTTAAATGGATGCCTCAGAGGCATGCTCTTCTAACCACTATGGGATAAACTGTCCTGAAGGGGCTATCCTGATACGTCGTTGTGCGCTTTTTGCTATCTTTTTGGCGCTGTCAAAAAGTAGGTTGAGTGATGCAACGGCGATACGTTGCCCTTGCGGAGCGTGCTTTTGATGAATGAAAACACAATTAACCGCGACTGTCCGAGCACCCACTGGAGCGCAGGACTGTCGCCCAGCCATCCGCACTAAGGACGCCGTCCGCCCGCAGGCGGATTCGGGCTATGCCCGAACCCTC
>CAYSLW010000056.1:0-7330 GCA_964431955.1 uncultured Candidatus Methanoperedens sp.
AAAAGATAACTTATCTGATTTGAGAAAATCCTCTATTGGATACTTCTTGCCCCCATCGTCCAGATCAAGAACATAGCTTCTGGCATTATCCACGGACAATATTTCCTGACCCTGAGCACTGTCAGCAAGTACAAGTAAAAATAAAATAATCAATAAAATTTTTTTCATTCTACACTCACGTTTGCCAGCTTTCCGATTATTGTATCTATGTTTACCTGTATCTCACCAAGAGGAACTCCTATCTGCTGGAGGTTCTTTGATATATCAGGAATCCTTGGGTGAATATCTTCCAGATTTCTTCCTATCTCTATCATCTGATTCGCAACCTGCGGGGTTTGCTGCTCTACAGGTACGGTTTTAATGAAAGTATCTATTTTTTGCAGGCGCTGGGACACCTCATTGCCCAGCAATTTACCTATATCGTTTATCTTGCCCATTACCGTGTTTATTCTACCTGAAGTGGTTTGAAGAAAGTTTTCAATCTTTTTATGCTGTACATCATCCACCACATCCTCAGAGCTAAGCTGAGAAATGAATGCTGAGAGATTATTCTTTCCCTCCCCAAACTTAATAACATGATTACCTAAGGAATTATCCAGCGTGTTCAGGTCTGCGTATATGTTCTGCATGTGCAGCCTGATGTTTGCTATTGCCACAGGAGAGAACTGAGAAGGAGCATCCAGCATCATCAGTTTTGGTTTTATCAGCGACAGCTGGTTGTCCAGTTCTTCCACCCTTCTGAGCATCTCAGCAACCATTATCGGCACCCCGCTCCACTTTGCTTCCTTATCCACTATTTGATAATTTTTCCAGAACTGGATTACGCTCGATACAGTGGTTTTGGTATCTCCCCATGGTATGGAGACGCCTGTTAAGTCGCTGAATGCCTGGAAGTCTCCCAAGAACAGAGAGTGATGTAAGAACAGCTCCTCGCTGTTGGAGCGCTCATACATCTCCCGCATCTTATCCAGGTCGCTCAGCCTGGATGGATAGCCGGGCGCAGGTGCCCATGGATGCAGTCCTATCATTAAGGTATAGATATTTACACTGAACTTATCTAAAGGCACATGGAGGGGAAAGAGTTGGGCATGTCTGGTAATAGTTCTCCTTAAAATATTTTCGGCATTTTCTTTCCCTAATTTTCCTTCATCGATGTTGGATTTGTGCGAACTCAGAATAGCTGCCACGTATCCGATCTTGGACTCTTCATCCACAATACCCCCGCTCTCGGCATCTATTTTTATGAATTCCTTCTGCAACAATATTTTTAGAACATTTGGATTTATCTGCTCTTTTTTCATTCTGTGCTGGTAGTTAAGAAGGGGATTGGTAGCAATCTGGAGTTCTGTAAATGGTTTGTGGACGTGGTTATCGTACTCCTCGAATCTTCCCAGCTCGTCCATGACCTTTTTGAAGTTAGAAGCCAGTTCCTCTTTAGTAACGTCAAGTTTTATTCTTTCTTCCTTTCCCCTGAACCTGTTTATTTCTTCCTCGCTCAGTATTATCTGGTACATATTGACGTTGGTGGGAGGCGTGAGTATCTGCTGATGAATCTTTTCCTCGGATACCTTAAGATTCGTGAGTTCAGTTTCAAGACTGATCTTCTTGGCTTCAAGTTCCTTTAATTCCGTACTCAACTTATTTTTGTAAGAAGAATTCTCCTGCAATTGCTGTTTAGCCAGTTCCAGCTTTCCCCTTGCTTCTCTTATTGACTTCTTTCTGGAAAACCATCCCTGGTTCATTTCCATTGTATTTACCTCCACCTCCAGTTTTTCGATATTACTTCTGGCACTTTCTAACTGGCTTTCTAAACTATTGATCTTGTCCTTGGTAGAGCTTATGTCCGCCTGAAAATTAACCAGCCTGGAGTTCAGTTCCTTTATCTTGTCTTCTGTTTCAAACAATCTCAGGAGCTTGTTCGCTGGAAACTCTACCAGATGGTAACCTATAGTCGAAAACGAGCTTGTCAGAGGTGCTACTGCGGTCATCAGATCGTTCAGATCGAACCACTTATCCTCTGCTTTTTTCTTTTTCCCGGGTACAAATCCTAGATCGACGAAAAACCTGAGCGCTATTTCTCGAAGAGCATCATCATCCTTTGCGCCCGCAACCTTTCTCCCAACGAGTACAGTCAGTTTGAATGGGTTTAAGTACTTGTCTTTTCCTTCTTTTTGAGAAAGAATGAAATGCATCTCTTTTAGAGTAGCCATGGCGTTCCCAATAGTTATATTTTCTTCATCCAGAGAAGGAAGTATTCCAAAACCAAATATTATAGGGTCTTTGTAACTGGTCTGTATCCAGTTTCTTATATCCATCGCTAAATCAGTGATTATGCTTGAACCTGTGCCTCCACCGAGTGTACTCACTAGAACTATAACAAAGCCTCTTTCATTGGTTTTTCCAACCAATCCCTGTGCTGTTTTATTTATAACTTCTCCTATGCCGTCCCTGTGAATGTTATATAAAGCCTTCCCGAATGCCCTGCGCTGTCCAGCACCTATACCGCCTACAATCGCTTTATATTTCTCAGGTAACCATGGATTCTGCGCTGTGAATATGCTTCCTGAAGGCATTGGGAGGGATTTTTTGTAAATGATAGGCTGTACTGTTTTGATATTGCGGCACCAACCTGCAAGGTCTGCGTCGTTGCTGTCTATAAAAATAAAGGCTTCATTTCTGGGTATTCCTCCATGCGAATCAAGGTAATTTGCAACCATATCCACTATACGGCATCCCCTTCCTCCCAGACCGATTATTATCCTGTTTACAGTTTCTCCGGCAAAAACATCTTCCATTTTCTGTTCACCTTCTCTTGATTTCTTCCATGGTCTTTTCCCGTATTTTTATCGCATCCCCTATGGATTCATCCACATCTTTTTTCTTATCTCCTATATCAGCCCCAATATTTTCGGATTCACCCTTCATTTTGTTCAACCCATGCATCTGTTCAGTAATTGCCCGCGCGATAGCACCTGGCATGCTTCTTTCTATATATATCCAGGATATAATACCGCCCAGAGTAGCGAGCAATCCAGCAGTCACAAAGGCGAGCAGAGTGTTTGTCGTCTGCGAATCCAGTTCATATATACCCAGTTTGCCGAACAATAAACCAATCGCCCCGATTAAAAAAATGATTATACTGATAAATATAAATATGGAGAACATGTTTTTCAATGCTTCGCTATACGGCTTTACCGACACCTTCCATTTTGTCTGCCATGATATGAAGTAAAAAGCGCTGAACAGCAAAATCACAATGCTCAGCGCAAGAAGCACCGAGAGCCCGAGCAGTCCGAGAGCATTGTAGTAGTACATCAAACCTGAAATAGCAGCCAGCAAAATACCTGCGATTAACCAAACAATCAATATGCCGATCACAGCATAATCACCTATGTGTAGGTTATCTTTAATAGTTATAAATATTTCTATTGAGAACTTTTAAAATCCAATTTCTCTCAGCTTTCGCAATCTTTGCAGAACTTCATCATTTTCGAGCATCTTTTCGGATGCAGAAATAAGACCTTCTGCGGCTTTTATATTACCATCATGCATTTTCTCCTCTGCAATCTTGAGCAGAAATTCAGGTATCAGCACATCAACGAACTGCTTTTTGCTGTTGGTCTCTGCTCTTTTCTTTTCAAGTTCTGCCTTAATTTTATTCTTATCGAAGGTTTCGTGTGTAGTCACATCATGTGGAATTACAACTTTTCTATGTGAAATTGCGTCTATCTGTGCTCCTTTAAACCGTGAAATTAAACTATGCGTCTCTTGCTTAACATTCTCAAAACTCTGTTTTGCGCCTTCGGTGTTGTTTTTGTTGATGTTTTGCATCATATCATTAATGTTTTTAATGATGTCAATCAGCAACTTAGACTCGTCTATCAGCCTGTATCCTTCTGGCTGATTTTTTAAGTCACTTAAAAAAAACGCAAAATCATTTGATAGATTGGTCATGATATTCTGGTAAGCCCCTGAAGCGGGTTGTTTAACAGCCTCTTGAGATGAAATTTCAGCTTTTCCAATCCCAATTTTTTCCTCCCTCACTGTTTTCCTAGTTTTAACAAATAAGTAAATGCCAATAAAAATTCCTATTGCGATTGCTATTAATAAATATCCAAAAACAAAATTATTTTTTCCCTGTTCAGGAGGGCTTTCTCTTTTATTAACAGTTATTTGTGCAGACTTGTTAACTATCGTCTCGTTCACATAAACTATAGCTTCTATCATTTTATTGCTGGGCGAAACACTGCTGGAATTATCTGATTTAATTTGTTTTTGATATGTTTTCGGTTCCAGTATGGCTTTCTTTTTTTCCACACTTGTAGAATCAAGTTTGAATTCCAGTACTATCTCCACCTGCGTATCCCCGCTATTGCTCAGGTTTGCAAAAAACCAGGCGTATGTACTATCAATTAATTCCTTAGGCTCTGTGCCAATTTCTTCTATTGTGATATTTTCTTTCGCAGAGGCAAACGGAAATACCAGGTACATCATCAATATGATTAGCAACAATTTTAGCCACATAAACAACACCTTTAAGTTTATTCTACCCCTATTAAAAGCTTATCTCGACCAAAAAATTATATTATTCTTGGTTGTTTTAAAGAATGATGTGGCTAAAAGAGTTGTTTTCAGACAAAAATAGAAAAAGCGCATTAGAGAGACTTCACGCCTTGGATAAAAAAATACCTCTCGTCACGCTTAAGGAGGAAAATCAGAACGTTGAGCGGAGAAAGCGGGAATTATATTCAAAATTTGACAATGCACCCACAGAAGAAGTCGTAGCAGCTATCGATGAACTTAATTCAAGGGTCGATAGATACATCAGGATACAGCAGGATGAGGATTACTCCAGCATAATAGAGCATCTTGCCAGAAAAAATATTGGCAGCGAAGACGAAATAGTGGAGATTCTCGATCCCCTGGATAGGCAGATAGTCTATAAGTATGTGCAGGCAAGAAAAAATGAAGGGTTTGGCAACGTACTCAAAAGGCATAGAGAAAAACTGGCATCGGTTGAGCAGATAATAGGAAGAACACAAGGTGTAGTATCAGAAAAAGATGATGCTGAAGAGTTGAGAAGATACTGGAACTACATCCTTCAAGAAGAGCGGGATAAACTGAATGGTCTGAAAAATAGAATTGGTAATTTAAAAACCAGTGAACTCGACACATTCGAGAATGAGATATCTTATTTAATTGAGAGGTTCAATTGCCTTGAAAAATATGGAAGAGACTATCTGAGTGAGCAGTCGCTGGAAGCACACACAGGCGAAGTTAAAGAATACATGCCAAGGGAAGATATTACCTATGAGGACATCTTCAAAGGGCTGGGGGATTCTATAGCCGCTGAGTTAAAAGACTGTACCGGCGTGGAAAACATGGGGAAAATAATTAAGGAGAGTATAGCAAAGCTAATATACAGCAGGCTTAAGAAAGGCATGTATTTGAGGTAAAATGAACACGCTTGTAGTAGGGATAGGAGAGTGCGGAAGGAACATCGCACTGCAACTGTACTATCAGCTCGGCAGCATGCGGTACAAGATTTTAATGAAAAGTTTTGATTTTTTTATCACAGACAGCGAAGACATTGTGAGGCTGATGAAAGACATTGAGCGCAAAGGCATCCCAAAAGAAGTAATAAACCCTGCAAAAATCGATGAAAAAATAAAACCTCTAAATGTTTTCATGCTATCACCAGCCAGTTCTTACGCAGGAGTGGGCGGTACATGGATACTCTCCTCCAAGATGGCACAGGAATTTTTTTATCAGGAAGAGGGGGAAAATAAAAAATATATAGATCCTATTGATTTTTCCACAAAGTTTACTGAATGTTTTAATATTTTTAACAGCGCGGGCGGAGGAACAGGAAGCGGCGCAGGACCTGTTTTTTTAGAATACATGCGTACCAAAAGTGCACGGGATTCCTCACGCAAACTTTACACTGCTACGGTAGTGCTGCCTTTTAAGGGGGAAAGCGGAGGCTGGAGGGATGTGAATGCAGCAGTAAACATCGCAAGGTACAGCAAGCTTTGCGACGGCATTCTGATAGCAGACAATGAACACTTAAAAAACTCGATGAAACAGGACATAAAAAACGTTCAGAAAACAGCAAATGAACTTCTAAGCAACGTATGGATGTGGATGAACGCCTGTTCAAGCGCGCAACTGAGCGTAAGCCCAAAGCGTTGGGAAGGTGCAGACTTCAAGAGAAGCTTTAAGCTCGGGGTGTGCGGTTCGCCCATAGTGCCGTGCTACAGGGAAGAGTCTATTGAAACGCTGAAGAGAATAAATATAGGATGGATTGTGTTCAGGGCGATAAAAGAGAACTGCGCTGCTGAGTGCCTGCCCCATACTTCCAAAAGAATACTCGTGATAGTCTCAGTGCCTGAGAACATAGAACTTACCTCCTCGGAATCCGATATAAGGGATTCTATCTCAAATGAGCTGTTTAAAGGTGAAAGCTCTGCAATAGACGTTATTTTCACGAGGGGAAGAGCCATGCTGCATGCAAGTATTACTGTGCTGCTCATTGCTCCTAAGATACCGAGGCTTGAGGGGCTTGAAAGTAATTTTAAGGGTTATCTCGAAAACCAGAAACTTTTTGAGAAGGATTTACTCGTGGCAGGGCTTCCCAAAGACGAGATCTGGGATGCCTATAAAAATGAGTATGAGAATTTCAAGAAATATCTTGAATATTTAAAAAAATTCAGCTAAAATCTGGGTATTCTGTAATACCTTTTTCTCGCTGATACTTTCTAGCGGCATCCTCTATCTCTAACAATCTCTGAAGCTCGTTTGGCAGGAAAGTTAAAAGCATGGTTATGGAGGCAAGATCTCTTTTTGTCCTCGATATTCCAAGTATTCTCCAGTCTGTCCTGCTGTACTGCTGCATGTAATTTTTTACAGCTGCTGTGTCCAATCTGTCCTCATTTTTCAGATAGTAATCAGGAACCCTGAGATTTACGAGGTTTTTCTTAGCATTTCCAAGTTCAGACTCTTCGATTTCTAAGCTCAGGCTTTTTTTTGCTTCATCGAGCATTTCCCTGAACTCTATGCTGCTGTATCCCATAGAAAATCTTGAAATTATGGGCATGTAGAAAGCTAAATTCCTCATCTGCCTGCTTGCCCTGCCTACAGCAGCAAATCCAGGTTTATTTTCTATAGACGAAGTATTTACAATATCATTGAAATCTATATCCTTGAATTCTCTCCCGAACTTTAATTTTGAAAGATCGATTTTTTCAATTATTATTCCGGCAACCAGGTCAGTGATGCACCTTCCAATATACTTGTTGTACTTTTGAAAATGGTATTCTATGCTCTTTTT
>CAYSLW010000056.1:7340-10461 GCA_964431955.1 uncultured Candidatus Methanoperedens sp.
GCTCTTTTTGTGGGAAAGCTTTTCATTGTCCACCAAGATAAAACCATCCACATGTTCAGAAAGTTTTTTGATGCACCGCCATGCATTCCATGTAAGATGTAGACCTTCCTTTCCTTCTCCGCTGGCAGGAAGAACTGCAATTACAATGATGGGAATATCATAGAGTTCCTTCAAAGCCTTAGCAACAAAAGGAGCGGTGCCGCTGCCTGTGCCTCCCCCTGCTCCTACTGCAAGAAGGGCAAAAGGAGTGGCGCGCTTTTCTTCGCTTTTACCACCTGCCGGGCCTTTCTCTATCCTTTCGTTGAGAACTTCTTTTAATTTCTCGTAGTTCGGAGCTATTATTTTTTCTGCGTTCTCCGGATTGTTACCAAAGCCTCCTGTTACTTTCTCACCGAATCCTTTAGTTGTGCCTTCAATGAAACCTTCGGACTTAGAAATCCCTATCCAATACCGGTTTCCTATATTTTTAAGCTTTTTCAGGTCATTGATGTCGGAGTTTATAGCTATCGGATCCGCTATCTGGAACATGTTTTTTTCTTCGAATATTGCATCCATTATTGCACATCCGCACTGCCCTATTCCAACGAAGGTACGAGCCAAAATTTAGCCACCTATTATTGTATATTTTTTGATGAATATCTTTAAATACCTTCCATGTCAATGTATTTAATACTTTCCCAGGCTAAACACAAAGAGGTGGAACATGGTGGCTAAGATGAGGAGGAAAATCTTTGCTGGAGCGGTTGTATTGTTATTTATGATGGCAATATCTGTGCCTGTTGTTAATGCACCATCATCAGAGTACGATAATTTAAAAAAGGGTGATTTGGTTTATAGGAGCGGTGCAAGAGGTTTTGGTCATGTCGGCATTTACATTGGTGATGGAAAAGTTATAGAGGTTACTACAAAAAAAGTAGTGCCCCCTTATGGGGGAGCGAGAGAAATATCCTTAGAGGACTTTAAAAAAGAAGGCAAATATTGGGGAGCAAAGACGGTAGAAGGATTAGATGAGAAGAGACGTCATAAAATTGTTGAATTTGCTATAAAAAAAGTGGAAGAAACGAAAGAAGGTAGGATTCAATATAAACTTACAGGAAAGGGGAGTGTAGAAAAAAATGGTAGACAATCATTCAGTTGTGTGGGCTTCTCAGAGGAAGCATACCAGTCTGCTGCCATAGACCTTGTACCCGGTGACAAAACATTTTTTAAATATTTAACACCAAAGGGGCAAATGAAGTCATCTAAACTAAAAGATGTACTATCAGAACTGCCAGAAGGAAAAGATTTGGGGGGTATAGATTTCTCATCCGCTCAACTAAACTCCATTTCAGTGTTCTTAAATCAGAATGAACAGAATTTTAGTTATATATTAAAAGCCAAAAAAGCAGAAAAAGGCGATGAAATCATAAATATCGAAGATGCTGAGGCATTATCGCTAAATTCATTTTTAACAGGCTTAACACTTCCAGAAACTGAATTTTGGGTCAATCTAAACCCCTGGGAACCCGACAGGATAATAGAGAAAGATTTAGAAACCACAGACGTCGGGCGCATAATGCTGGAAGCAGACCTTCAAATGAAGAAAAACTTCGGTAAATATGAGAATCCTTGTGAAAGCGAAATTGGAGGAAAATGCTGGAATCTTCTGGAAGAAAAGAGAGGTGAACTTACAAAAGATTTCATGAAAAAGTATCCTGATGAGATAAAAGACGTTAATAATATCAAATTTATTCCTGTAACAAGATACTGGATTGTTCCTGATAAAGTGGATGCCTATGAAACTGATAATGAAATATATATTATCAATGCAACCCTGAATATATTTTCTGAACCTGTGTATGAGCATTCAACTTATAAAATTGTGAACCAAAACACTTTCTTCATGTCGAAGAGTTCTATAGAAGACTTAAGTGAAGCTGCAAAGGAATATGGTCGTTATGCTAAGGAATTGGAAGAAAAAATGATTCTCCCTTTAGTTGTTAATGAGGTGAACCACGGCAAAAATTATTCTGATCTGAGGCAGGTTTACATTTCATTAGCACTCGCGCAGTGGTATAAGAATAAATATCGCTATACAACTTCGCTATTTGCTTATTTCATAGATTCGAAGGATTTAAAAGGTTTGGAATCGAAGTCTGCATGGAGCGCCGAGAGTATATGGAAAGATTATAAAAAGTCATTCGAAGAAGGAGACTACCATTGCTGGAAGAATGAAACATATCAGCGGGGAGATTACATAATTACAGAAAGCAAATTCTATTCAGGAGGCGGTATAGATTTCATGGATATAAAAATAACTAACAGGGGTGATATACCTAAGAATTTGAAAGAATTAATATCCGAAGTGGTGTATTCATCATTTGCAAAAGATGGTGATGATTACTACTTTGGTGATGGGATATACGTGTCCTATGAAGAAAAGCAAGAAACAGGACATGGGGATGAAAATCGTAGCCAGAATGATGTAGTGCCAGAAGAACAGCAAGAAACCATCCACGGGCACAGCAATCAAGAAAACAACCAAACAAATACTCAAACAATGCAAGAAACTCCTGGATTTGAGGCAATATTCGCAGTCATCGGATTGTTAACCATTGTATATTTAATCAGACGAATGAGGTAGAATTTTGAATTTAAATCTGGCATTTTGGCGCTATCTGGCAATAATATGTTTGCTTCTATACTTATTTCCCGCTATCGCACTTGCTCAGCAGGACAGAACAAATCTGGAACTCATAGAGATTATTAAAAATATCCCTCTTTCTCATGAGATTTACTCCGAGGTTGCGAATGTTAAGAGCATAGCAGTTCTCTTTTTATCCTATGAGCCGGGAAACACGAGGAATTTTGACAATAACAAATTTGCAGACTCAGTCAAAAAGTTTTTAGAGGAATTTAATGCTATTTTTCAAAAATCCAGGAATATGCAGCCTGCAGACCACAAAGAAGGGGTGGACAGGGCTACAGATATCAGGAATGAAGTCATTTATCTGGAAAGTCTTCATAAATCCTCAGAAAAACTTAGAAAATCCGAAATAGCCAATATAGTGAAGAACGAGAATACGTCCTTAAATCGTTTTTTGGGGGAACAGGGAAATTATTTTGAAGATATAGCGGAAAA
>CAYSLW010000057.1:0-10368 GCA_964431955.1 uncultured Candidatus Methanoperedens sp.
TGGTACGGGGCATCAATATGGGAACGCCGAGGAGGATGCATAAATGAGTATAAAAACAATTGTTAGGGAGATTAAACGAACACTTATAGGGTGGGAACGGGTTGATAGAATTCCCAATTGGGCATTTAAAATACTTTGGGAAAATCGTCCCATTGGATTCCATTATTGCATAGTAAATGGAAAGCATTACATTTACAAATTAGCATGTGAAGATAATGGTGGGGGAACAAGGGCATAATTGGGATTATGTTTTTTATAGAAAAAGAAAAATAAGATGAATAAATAAATCAAAGATGATAAAATGATATGTAAAAACTGTGGGCATGAAATAAAAAGACGGACGGGAAAATGGTGGCATTATAGATTGTTAAGTCTCGACTGCCCAAAGAATGAAAATTATCGAGGAGAATGTGGCTACACACTAATGGAATGTGCTAATAAATTTCTACCACCCTGTCAGAACTATCATACAGTCGCACGTCAGTGTAATTGTGGATGTAACCATCCAAGACCTAAATATTCATTAACTCAAAAGATATTTTATCACGTTTTTAATATCCATTCAAAACCATTATAAATTAAATGACCAAAAACATCCGTATAAAAAGAAGTACTCCTCCAATAACGGGAGAATGCGATATTTGCGGGAAAAAGACATATCTCCCTTTTCAATGTAAGAAATCAATAGTAAAATATATAGACACACCAGATGATATACCACATGATAACAAATTCAGGTGCTAAAATGAGTATTAAACTAGGATTCGTGGTTTCAGAATTCAACCGTGATATAACCATCCAGATGGAGACCCTCGGAAAAGAACATGCTGCTTTTCTCGGAGCCTCGGTTGAGAAAATTTTATACGTTCCGGGCGTGTTTGATATGCCCCTGGCAGTAAAGAAACTCGCAGAGAATGAGGAAATCGATGCAGTTGTCACGATCGGATGCGTGATACAGGGAGCCACCAAACACGATGAGATAGTGATACAGCACGCCTCACGGAAGATAGCAGACCTTGCCCTTGAACACAAAAAACCCATAACCCTTGGAATCTCAGGTCCTGGCATGAGCAGGCTTGATGCGCATGAGCGCGTGGAATATGCAAAGCGGGCTGTAGAAGCAGCCATAAAAATGGTCAGGATGTTAAAGGAATAGGCATCTGTTTTTCCAGTTGCATCTATAAAGCAGGATAGCATAACATATAAACACATTCAAATACATAATTAATATCAGGGAGGAATACCAATGGAAGTCAGGATGCCGATAAAAGAAATAATGACGAAGGATGTCGTGACAATAGATATTAAAAATGATGTCCAGCATTTAGCCCAAAAAATGCTGGCATATGACGTTGGCAGTGTCATCATCACAGACAAAAAGCAGCCTGTCGGGATAGTCACAGAGCGCGATATTGTCAGAAAAATCGTAATCAAGAATCTAAGAACGGAAGATATTTCCATCAAAGAATTGATGACAACCCCTCTTATCACCATACCCGCAACAGAGGATGTCACGGATACAATGCATAAGATGGTGAAAATGGAGATAAGGCGATTACCTGTCGTGGAAAATGCAAAACTCGTTGGCATTGTTACCGATATCGACCTGCTCGCAATCTCAGCCGAGATGGGCAGCATCTTCTCCGACCTCATCAAGATGCACCGGGAAAAGGTTTTTTCAATGGCGGTCCCAGAGAAGATTAGCCGGGGAATATGCGAGGAATGCGGCGATAACGTTGATAACCTGTTCCCTGTAAACGGGAAGCTTCTCTGTGAGAGCTGCAGAGAGGACATGGAATAGCTGTAAACAGGTTTTAATAATAAAAAACACGAAGGAGTACGAATTATGAAAGTGAAAGATGTAATGACAAAGAATCCTGTTTTTTTACATGGTTCGGATTATATGACACATGCCCGTCAGGTGATACGGGACAGGCATTATCGCACGCTTCCGGTGGTGGATGCTAAGAGCAGGGTGATTGGAATCCTGACCGAGAAGGAAATATTAAACATATATTCCACAAAATCCAACGTCACAGTGGAAGGTTTTACATCCGAGTTCCCCTTTGTATATCCAGATACGGACATGATGTCCGCTGCGAAATTGATGGTGGATTCAGGACTCGGGCGCGTTCCTGTGTTGAAATCCGGACAGGACATGACACTGGTAGGCATCCTGAGCATCGTGGATATTTTCAGGAACATGAAAGTTGATAAAATTCCCTCAAATAAGGTTTCTGAACTAATGACCACCGATGTGAAAACATGTTCTCCGAAGGACAGCATAGCTAAGGTCTGGCTCAACATGAAAGAGACTGGTTTTTCAGGATTTCCTGTTGTAAAAAACGACGAACTTATAGGCATGGTAACCCGGCGCAATATCATCAATGCCGGCTATGCAAGAATCGAAAAAGAAGATGAACACGGGACGAAATCTACCATGTCCCCTCCAGTAGAAAAGATTATGAGCACCCCGGCTTATTCCTTATCTCCAGAAGCTGGTTTAAAGGAGGCAATCCAGGCGTTTTTGAAATTGGACGTAGGCAGGCTTTCCGTAGTCAGTGGTGGAAAACTTGTGGGTATAGTTGATAGGAACGACATAATTAAAGCGTTCGTTTGAAGGTGTTTTATGAAAAACCAAAAAGCCAGAGGAGAAACAGGAAAAGAGGTCCGTGATGCGTATATAAGGAATGTGGGACCTCTTGATTTCAAAACCAGAATTTCCGAAAGATCCGGAGATATAATGACCATTGCGTCAAGGCAGGTTGTGACCATTCCACCCACAACACCGATAATAGATGCTGTTAAAACCATGCTGGGTAAAGGCTTCAGGAGACTTCCTATCGCCGATGCAGGCACCAACCGATTAAAAGGGATAGTGACCTCGCAGGACATTGTAGATTTTCTGGGGGGCGGCAAAAGGCACCTGATTGTAAAGAACAGGTTTAAAGGGAATTTACTTTCCGCAATCAACGGCAGTATCAGCGAGATTATGGAAGAGAACGTTGTATCCCTTAATGAAAAAGATTCACTCAAAGATGCATTGAGTACCATGATAAAAGAGAACATCGGCGGTATACCGATTACGGATAGAGAAGGAAGGGTGTCCGCCATCATTTCCGAAAGGGATTTTGTCTTTCTTATATCGGGTATTGTCACGGGCAAGACAGTGAACGACTACATGAGCAGGAATATAGTAACCGCACCCTCTGATATGTCTGTGGGCACTGCTACCAAATCCATGATTAATAACGGTTTCCGGAGGCTTCCAATCATCAAGGATAACGTCCTGATAGGTATAATAACAGCCTCTGACATCATGCGTTTTCTGGGAAGCGGGGATATTTTTAACAAGTTTGCCACAGGAAATGCTAAAGAGGTTTTCGAAGTGCCCATCCGTACCCTCATAAGAAGGGACGTGGTTTTTATAAGATCCGATGTGGATCTCGGAGAGGCAGCAAGCATTATGCTCCAGAAAAATGTAGGTTCGCTTCCCGTGCTTGAAGACGGAGAATTAAAAGGAATTATAACCGAGCGCGATTTTGTTCGGGCAATGGCAGATTAGAGGTTTTTATGAAAATCAAGGATATAATGAGTTCGCCGGTCTATGTAGTATCGCCGGATGAGACTGTGGCAAGAGCAAGGAACCTGATGCTTCGCCATAAAATCGGAAGGCTTGTAATCATTGAACATAATAAGCCTGTTGGCGTCGTGACTAAAAAAGATATTAGCCGGAGGCTTAACCAGGCAGAGCCACAATGGCGGCGCCGTCCAATTGACGACATACCTGTACGAAAAGTCATGACCGAGAGCCTGATAACGATATTTCCGGATGCGACGCCCAGGCAGCTTGCAGAACTTATGAGTGAGAACAATATAGGAGGATTGCCGGTTGTTAACAGTAAAAATGAAGTGATAGGCATAGTCACCAAGTGGGATTTAATAAGATATTTCTCAGAACAGGATCTTGATTTGAAGGTCAAGGATTTGAAAATCGAACCTGCCCTGACTGTCCACAGGCATCATACCATCAGCCATATCCTTCATGAACTGGATGCAAATTCAATGGACAGGGCAGTAGTTCTTGAGGATAATGATATGCCTGTCGGGATTATCACAAGCTCAAATCTCACTTTTACTGAAATGAAAAATAAAACAGGCGGCTTGCCTCAGAAAGAGATAAAGATGACGCGCAAGGATAGCGCTGCCGGACGGAAACAGAACAGGTACATAGATGAAGTGCCGCTGGTCGCCGAAGATATCATGACTGCTCCGCTTGTTACAGTTAAAAGCGACGATCTGGCAACGTATGCCGCAGGCATAATGGTAAGGGAGAGAATCAACGGGTTGCCTGTGGTGGGCAATGGGATTATGGGGATATTTACAGGAGAAAACATAGTAAAATCAATAATGACAATGTGAGATGATAACATGAAAGTAAAAAACATAATGAAAGAACCTCTTTTGGTTCATAAATCAGACACTCTTTCACATGCAATGGACTTGATGGATAAACATGATACGCGAAGGCTCCTTGTGATTAACGGAGACGAGCTTCTGGGTGTGATTACAATGAGGAGCGTTGCCCGCAAGCTTGGGACATGGAAGACTTCAAATCTTCCAGCTTCTTCGCTGCACGTTGCAGCAGCGACTACGGATTTATTCACAAAAGTGCTTCCTGATATGGGTATTGATGATGCAATTGCGTTAATGGACAGAAAAAGCGGGATTCTCGTTGTAACCGATAACAACAATATCCAGGGATGGGTAACACCTCACGAGATACTGAAAACCGCTCGCGCAGTGAAAGGATACGCAGCCGAAATCATGAAAGACCCGATATCGGTCAGCCCTGGTGACCGCGTTTCGCATGCAAGACGCTTAATGCTTGATAATGATATTGGAAGGCTTCCGGTAGTAGAGAACGGCGATGTCGTAGGAATCATTACAGAAAGGGATGTTGCCAAAGCAATGATGAATTTCAGGGCGCTTGTACCTGATAATCAGCAGGATGGGAGAATCCGCAACATTATCGTGGGTGATATCATGACCCGCAATGTGAAAACTGTTCGAACGAATACTCCCATATCCGAGGTAATATCCCTTATCCTTAATGAAAACATAGGCGGGGTGCCTGTTTTAAATCTCAATGATGAACTGGTTGGTGTTATCAGCAGGAGAGGTATTATCAGGCATCTGGCTTTGATAAAACCGTCTAAAAGGGATTGATATTATTGGGTTCATCGAAAAACTTTAAGAAAGTTTTATCAAAAACTGTTGCGTCAGTTTACACCGCGCACACGTATGGCTTCGCCATACGTAAACCTTTAAGAAAGGTTTATCAAACGACAGGTATGCTTCGCATACCTGAACACCACGTAAACCGGGGTATCGGTTTACGTGGACACGCCCTCCCGAGGCGTGACTCGGGTCGAACAGGAGAAAGGATGAGACTGGATGTTGGGAAGGTATCCGGACTGCTGGACATTCCGGAACACAGGATAACAGGGGCGCTGAAAAGGAAGACGCTGCAATACGTACCTTCTAAAATTCCTTTATTCAGGTTCGACAAGCCCATTTCCCATATCGAAGGAGGCACCTCTATCTTCATAGAGCCTTTTGACGTAGTTCGGGGTTTTCCTAAAATATCAAGAACGTTAATGCTTTACCCTGCCCTTAAGAAGCATTTCTATTCTATAAAGAAAGTGGTTGCAGAAGAGAAGATGAACGGGTACAACGTGAGGGTAGCGCTGGTTGGAGATAAAATTGTTGCGCTCACTCGTGGAGGTTTTCTCTGCCCTTACACCACCGAGAAGGCAAATGAATTAATAAATCGAGATTTTTTTATTGATAACCCTGAATTAGTGCTCTGCGGAGAGATGGTGGGTCCTGATAACCCTTATGTGCCAAAATCGTTCTACGACATTGAATCGCTGGAATTTTTCACCTTTGACGTAAGGGAAAAAATCTCAGGCAAACCCATGCCTTTGATGCAGCGAAGAAAGCTCATGGAAGAGTACGGGATTAACTCAGTTCGACTTTTTGGGGAATTTGATGTAGATGAGGCGCATGTCGAAATAACCAAAAACATCAAGGAACTTGGCGCAGCGATGCACGAAGGCGTGGTTATCAAAGACCCCGAGATGATTCTGCCTCCTGTGAAGTACACAAGCTCGCAGAGCAACTGCGCAGACTTAAGATACGCCTTCGAATTCTACAATGATTTTGGCAGGGACTTTTTCTTCGGGAGGGTGTGCAGGGAGGCTTTTCAGTCTGTGGAGTGGGATGAGGATGAGGAAAGTTTGAGGAAAAGATATCTTCAGCTCGGGGAAAGCATTCTTTTGCCCATGATTAAAACCATAAAGAAGAAAAAGGCTGGCGAGAGAATTGCTGAGGATGTGCAGATAAGGGTGAAGAATCTTTCTACAGTTAAGGAGTTTGAGGAGCATTTGAGATTACTGGGTGTGGATGCGATTTTTGAGGAGCCGGAAAGGATTGGTGATGAATACCTTGTGAGAATTAAGAGAGTTAATCAGAGCACGAACGACAAGACTGAGGCGATACTGGGCGGGCAGATGTGGAGTTAATGCTGGTATTCAAATCCCAATAAGTTTATAAATAAGCTGGTATCATAATACCAGAATATGGAGTTTCCTGATTTTCTTATCCAGAATATCTGGTGGAAAGGAAAAGAATATCTTAAAGACGATAAACACCTGCGCGAGTATAGAGAGAAAAAATACCAGTGGCAGCCTGCCATATTGAGGGATATTAAACTCATCCCGGGGAACTTATTCTCTTTAAGAGGACCGAGGCAAATCGGAAAAACCACGCTCGTTAAACTCATTATAGAATCATTGATTCAGGGCGGTATTCAGGAGAATGCAGTTTTCTATACAAGCTGCGATTCCATTCTTGATTTCGGCGAGCTTCGAAAGTCGCTGCGAACGTACCATGAATATGCAGATTCTCTGGGTATTAACGAAAAATACGTGTTCCTTGATGAAATTTCTGGAATCCAGAACTGGCAAAAAGCTGTGAAGATACTTGCGGATTCGGGCGAATTGAGAAATACTTGCATATTTTTGACAGGTTCTCATACGCTGGACATAAAGAAGGGATTTGACATGCTCCCGGGCAGGACAGGAAAGTATGGAGAAGATTTCCTGCTGCTACCGCTTACGTTTAGAGAATACGTATCACTCATAAGACCTGAGATAAAATTAGAAAAATTACAGTCTTTTTCTATTAAGGAAATTAATTCTGTTGTAAGAAACGCTCTGCCTTTTGAACATGAACTGAAGATTCTTTTCAGCCAGTATCTCCTGACAGGCGGTTTTCCTCTTGCAATAAACGAATTCCACACAGGGAAAGTGATTCCTGATTATATTTACGAGATTTATTCGCGCTGGGTAATCGGGGATATTGTGAAATGGGGGAAGCAGGAGAAGATTTTAAAGCAAATTCTCAGGACAGCTATCTTGAAACAGTCAACACCTGTGAGTTTTGATTCGTTTGCAAAAGAAGCTGAGATAAAAAGTCATAAAACGGTCAGCGCTTACGTAGAAGACCTTGAGCATATGTTTGTGTTTCTTGTTATGTACTTTCTGGATATTAATAAAAAGGTTCCTGATTTTAACAAAAATAAAAAGATATATTTTTTTGACCCCTTTATTTACCATATATTCAACAGACTGCTGAATTTGAAAGAAGCCAAGATAACCCCTGCTCTTATCGAAGCTGTTGCAGCGGTTCATTTTGCCAGATTTGCCAGGGAGAAGCATCCGAATATAGAGTTTAACGAGCTGGTATTCTACTGGAAAAATAAAAGAGAGACGGATATTGTGGTTAAATCAGACGGCAAACTGCTGGCTGTAGAGGTTAAATATCAGGAGAAAATTTCAAAGGAGGATCTCCAGTCCCTTTATCATTTTGGAGAGGGGATTATTTTGTCGAAGTCGGAATGGAAACAGAGCGAGAAGTATCAGGTAATTCCAGCGCATGTTATGCTGGCTGTGATTTGAGCATCTGCAACCCGAACTCACCTAACCTCTCCCTCGCCTGCCATCGCTTCAGCTCAGCAGTACACTTATTGCATTTTCTACAAACAAAAGCACCACTGACAAACCTAGGGCGCTGCTGGGCGGTCAGTTGTGGAGTTAAGACGGATTGGATGTATTATAACCCAAACTCGGGCAGCCTTTCTTTCGCAGCTTCCATTTTCTCCTGATGCTCCTTCAAGAAATCGCGCATGCGCTCTGCCGCACGTTCCTTGCACCTGCCGCACACCCTCGTGCCACCAACGCAGTCCTTATAGACTTCAAGAAGCTCGTTATCATCCTCAATAATATGGTAGAGCAATAATTCATACACTGTGCATACATCAGGCTCACCTCCTTTTTCTTTCTGCTCCTCCAGCGTCACCCTGCCGCCTGTCTTTGCGCGCATCACCTTCTTTGCACCTTCTTCAGGTGCTTCTGTCAGGGCGATGTAGCTCTCAGAGATGCTGCTTGACATCTTGCCTCCCTGCAAGCCTGTCATGAACTTGTGATACGTGGAGGCGGGGGGCATAAAGGCGTAACCTCCGTATTTTAACTCCACTTCCCGAACTATGGATTCCACATCATGAAAACTGCAATTAAAAACATCTACATGCTCTTCGTAAAGCTTGCCGCCTGTTCGTTTTGCAATCTCGGAAAGTGCCTCCTCTGGAGCAGCTTTGCCGCGCACGCTTATGAATGCCTTCTCCGCGCCATGCCTTTCCTCCACAACAAACATATTCACTTTATACGCAAGACCGCGCGTAAGCCTGATATGCGGGTCCTGGTCAGCGCCCACGGGAATAACAACAGGTTTCGGTCCCCCGAACTCCCTTAGCTGGGGATGCAGTATATCCGCGCTCTGCGTAAGTGCGCTTAACATGTGCGAGATATTTGTCTCGCCGTTAAAACCATAGATGGCGCTTAATTCTGAAAAATTGGCTTTTATCCCAAGCTCGAAAGCAAGGTTTTTTACTAAATCGGATTTTGACTGGAAATATATATGCCCGCCAGGCTCAAATCCAAGGGCAATTGCGCTTAAAATATATTCGTTTATCCCAAGTTCCCTGCATTTTTCCAGGCTCACGCCCCTGACGGCATGCGCCTCCATGTCCGCAATCGCTAAGAACACGTCCCCGCCCTGCTGCTGGTGCCAGATAATCTCTTCCATCACCATCTTATGCCCCAGATGCGCTTTACCCGAAGGCATGAAGCCGCTCATTGCTGCAAACGGTTTCCCGGAAAGCACGGCATCCAGGACTGATTCATAGCTCCTGTGTCCGAAAATAACATGCCTGCGCATGTATCTGTGCGGGTTGGGTATGCTTTCAAGGAGGTTATCGAACCTCGATATCCCGAACTCGTCAAAAAGCTTTGAGTAATTATCTATTTTTACTGCGCCCCATGGGTCGAGGGTTGTCATGCCCTCTATTCTGGGCTTATAGATATGTAAAGGTTATTGTAAGTTATAGAATTTTTATTGATTTTTGTATCTTTTGTTATCAATTTAGCATCCAGAAGAATAGCTGTGGCTGTGATTATCCTGTCATGCAGTTCAGGGATTTTTTTTAATTCATGGCATTTCATGACAATATCAAGATCAAGAGGATGCAAAAGATAATTTGAACTATTTTGAATATTTTCAATAATATCCATGAATTCTATGTCAACCCTATGCTTTTCTGTTATGAAGAGAGCCTCAGCAAGCACAGTGGTCGGGATAACAATATCGACGTCCCCTTTATCAGCTTTTTCAAAAACTCCCTGAGCTATTATGCCGAGTTTCTCATCTTCTGTCAGATACCATAATAAAGCATGGGTGTCCGTAACAAAAATATCAGACATGGAATAATGATTTCTTCGCTTCATCGATTTCGTCCTCGGTTATTTTCAGTCCTTTCAGCATGCCCCGTATTGCTACAACTTTTTTCCTCGCAGCAAGATTTTTCTTAAGACTCCGAAGTTCCTGCTCGATCCTTGTTATTTTGATATATGCTAATTTGCTTTTCATCTTCTGACCTCTATTATTCGTTGTTATGCCTTTTGAACTATTTATTATTTATACACTCACAACTTCGCCCCGCATTCAAGACAGAACTTCTCGTTAGCCTCAACCTCCCTGCCGCAGTTGGGGCACTTCCGCACGCTGGCGCCGATGTTTGAGCGCTGGATTACGGAATCTTTGACCAATGTGCCTACTTGGATCGTCTTATCCCCTACATCGATTATCTTCCCTACTTGCCCAGTAATTAAATGCCCCGCAATGAAATTTTGAATAATCGGTTCATCAATATAACCCTTAACATCTATTCTCTTTTCAATCTCATCA
>CAYSLW010000058.1:0-10307 GCA_964431955.1 uncultured Candidatus Methanoperedens sp.
GCGAACCTGTGCGCCTCCTCGATGACCACGAAAACAGGATAGGGGAGGAACTTATCCACATGGGATTCGTTGTACCTGTTGTTCTCCGTGCCTTCCCGCGCATCAAACAGCCGGCGCAGCATGACTGAGGCTATCAACTGCTGGAACGTCTCCTCGATGCCCGAGACATCCATAATCGTAAGCTGCCCGACTTTGAAATAGTCAGCAAGGGGAATAGCCTGGAAATCGTCGAATATGGAGCCGTGCAGTTTCCCGAATCTCCAGAGAATCCCTTCGATTGTGGATTCGTTCGTTGAATCCCGCAGCGCTTCTATCTCGATTTTGAGTTCATTCCGGATGAATTTTTTCTTGCTGTTGTTCTTAAGGTTGTGAAATGCAGACCGAAAGAGCGTTTTCATCTTATCCGACATGGTGCCGTCGTCCATTATGCTGATAAAATCGCTTACAAGAAGGTCACTGATGCGTATTTTTATATCCTTTGGCTTTACGGTTTTTACCTTTGGGCGATATGTTGGCGTGATGAACTCGTGTCTGTTCTGGGCTTCACTCAGCGTAGAGTATTCGCCGTGAGGGTCGAAAATCAGAACAGGCGCCATGTTATAAGGTTTCAGCAGCTCTTCCACAAGAACTCCCACAGTATATGACTTCCCGGCGCCTGTGGAGGCTATGACAGACACATGCTGGCTCACGATATCCCTCACCGACAATACAATCCCGGTCTCTTCTCCAAGAACATTGCCCACGAAAGCTGAGCCTGATGCACCCGCTTTTACTTTGCTTATATCTTTCAGGATATCCTCCCCGGCGCGCCCTATTTTCGCACCAGAGGGGGGATTTGTCCTCGGATTTACGAACTCGCCCATCGCCGCATCAAAATAACCGACAACCGCGGCTGAATAAGAGTAATATTTGAAATCCAGAGGGTCAAGCCCGTAAAACCCCGAAATCTCGTCCGCATCGAGTTCAGTATCCATAAGGAACTCCTGTGGATATTGATTCAGGGGTTCGCCATGTTTTATCCTGCAAAGGATTTTTTTCCCGGAATCGGTATAAGAAATGAACATCCCTTTTGGAATCCGCTCACACGAAATAAAAGTGAAACCTTCCTCATCTGAAAAATTGACTGTTCCGATCATACACCCGACCTCTCGATATATTTCCTGACGAGTTTAAACATTGCCCTGCATTCCGGATACTGCGCCTCGACCTGTTCAGCCATTCCGAGTAGGACATTTCTTGGAAGCGCATCCCTGTTTGAATGGAAATAAGCTATACTGGGTTTGCCGTTGATGGTATGAAACTCTTTTAATTCATCGAGGCTCAAGATTTCAATGTTATCCCTTACGTCGGGAGGCGAATCGACATCATATTTGGCAATCCCGTTTTGCATCTGCCCAAGCCCGTGAATGACGTAATAGCTGTTCCTGAAATCCTCATTAAAAGGAGCGTACTTTGGCTGCATGTCAGGCTCAATGTAAGGGATGAGGTCTTCGCGTATCGAATGCATGATGTTTTTTATCACGCCCACTATAATCCTGTCGTCCTTTTTTATTTTTACGAACCTGCCGATGCGCTCTTTTTTGGCATCGGGCGGTATTTTCGCGATATACGTGTTTGCGTCTTCAACCCTGATTATGTCTCCTAATACCATCTCATCACCTGTTTATAATTTTATGAAAATGTTTTGCGCTTTTATTAATATTAATTCCATGCGCCTTGCAGAAATTCTCCAGCATACCGTAGAATAAAGTATGCTCGTTCATCCGTATCAATGCAGCTTCATGAGCTCTCATCAGTATATCGGGATAATTGCCGCGTATCACACACTCGGCGCGGATGATATCTGCGATTTTGTCGATTTCGCCCCTCTCATAAACCCATGCGGGAAATTCCACGCGTGCAGGAAGACCGTTGCTCACTCTCATATAAAAAAAGGCTATCTCGCTTTTGAACCTGCCGTAATTGTCCAGTACGGATTTCGATTCCTCACCGCGCCTGTCGTCCCTGTCGCACAGAAATACAGCCGTCCTTTCTCCCCACAGAAGATGCGAAAAAAGATGCGTGTCTGAGAGTTTGCTTTTTTTCAATTTGAACAGGAAATGCATCATCAGGGTAATATCGCGTGGTATGGTTGTGTCGATGAAGCCGATAACAGGATTGCGCGTATTCTCTGAGGCTTCAAGTAGCCGCATGATGGCTTTTACATAGATCTCCCTTATGTTCCTGTTAAGCATGTTTATATGGGACAGGATGAGCGCGCCGTCTAAAAGAACGTATAGCTTCTCGTGTTCTTTCATAAGCCGCATGATACCGTCGCACTCCATCGAAAAGCGACGTGCATCAACGTATTCACTCCCGAAGGAATAAACGCTTGCAGCCTCAAACTCATCGGGCGTAATTATTGCTGCCTCTGTTTCCTGTTTATAGTCGCCGGTATGCCTGTTGAATATGCGCGAAGTCTGGATAACTGCTATCGGAATCTCATAATTCTTATCCGAATATATCTGGCTTCCATCAACCGCCCCGACCGCCACGCCTGAAAGCACAGAATCCACCCATTCCATGGCTTCATGCCTGTTTTTCCAGCTATATGGAAAAGCATGGATGAGTTTTCCTAGCTCAAGGAGTTTCGCGCCGCTGTAAGCAGGTAGCATCGTATTCATTTCTGTGTCGATAATCTTTGTTTTTTCAAGTTCGCGCCTGTATTCCTGCGTCAGTTCCGACCTCTCAACGTCATACGACTTTATTGCGGAAAGCCTTGCATCGAATTGGATAGAGATGTTTTTCAGGTCGAGCATTTCGCAACCCTGCTTTCGCCATTGGTTTTTTCGATTTTTACTACATGTCCGTATTTTTCGTTGAACGTGTCATCGTGGGATATGACAAATATCTGTTTAAACCCCCGTATTTTCATTATCTCTTCTGAGAGTTTTTCACGCCTGATCTCATCCATATTCTGCGTGGGCTCATCCAGAAATACAAAGTCGCAATTTGAAAGAGCTTTTAAGAGTGCAAGGCGAACAGAAAGTGCTGCGCTCATTCGTTCGCCTCCACTTAATTGCTTGAAATATTTTACCTCGCCGCCGGATTCTATCTGGATATCGTAATCATTAACCCATTTAAGACCTGAATTATAGTCATCCATTATTTCGCAATAAATATTATTGGCTTCCTGGCTTATCTCCCCGATGAATTCATTGACGATATATTCGGATGAGTTCTTTATTGTATCGCGGATAAAATTTGAAAATGATAAGAACCCCGTTTCATTTTCAATTTTCTTCTCTATCCCTTTTATTTTAAGAAAATCGGATTCCATGGATGTGATATCGCGTGAAACTCTTTCAATGTTCTTTCTTTTTCCTTTTACAGACTCAGTTAAAGTGCTTGCGGCTTTTCCGAGTTCTTCAAGCTGCAGGATCGCTCCATTCAGTTCAATTTCACTGAATTCCGATAAGAGGGCTGCCTGCCTGCCTGAGTATTCAGAGAGCGAAGCTCTGATCGCCTTAAGACTTTCTTCAATTTTTGCGCATCCTTCTTCATATTCTTTCAATTTCAAAGATAAAGGCAAATGCTGCAAATATCTGTCATGTCCTGGTTCCAACTGTGCAATTGATTCCTGAACTGATCTTATTTTTTCATCCAGCCCTTCAAATTCAAGGCATTTCTTTATCAGGGTTTCACGTTCAGTTTTGCATGAATCAAGAATATCCGGAACATGTGCAAGTTTTTCAAGCTCCTTAAGATTTTTCTCAATAATGCTGTTTAATTTCTCAAATTCTTTATCTGGTGAGTTCAGGGCTTTGAGTTCCCTATTCCGGTTATCGATCAATTCATCAACAAGTTCCAGTTCTTCTGGCGTTCCTTCCAGTTTTTCTTTAAGATGGAAACGTTCATTAAGTGTTCCAAGCCGCAGAAGGGTATCGGAAATCTTTGCCTCTATACCTTTTAAGGCTTTCAGATCTGTCTCTTTTGATAATATCAATTGTTCAAGTGTGGTTATCTGTCCTTCGGGATCATTCAGGTCCTTTAAAGATTTCTCAAGAGATTTTATTTTAGTAATTATATTATTCAGGTTAGACTCAATTGTTTCAATCTCAATAGTCAAATTAAACCTTGAACAAAGCTGCATGAGCTTTTCGCGAGAATTCAAAAGAGCAAGAGAAATGTCAGATAATACTTCAAGGTCTTTTTTCTTTGATAATATAAGGGCTTCTGCTTTTTCAAACTCTGCTACATGTTTTTTTAGCTTTTCAATTTCCTTTTCACAAGATTTTTGCCTTAGAAATATGGATTTTTGTTCGTCTTCAGTTCCTTTTAGATCACTATACCCAAGCGATGGATAAGAGAATTCAAGTTCTTTGAGTTTTTTCTGGTAATCCAGAAGTTCACTATGAGCATTTTTATAGATATTTATCTCTTTTTTTTTCGCTGCAATGAGTACCTTCAGTTCGTCGAGTTGTTTTCGCGGATTGTTAAGTACTTTAAGTTCATTTGATACCAAAGCTGATTCTTCTTCAATATCTTTTAGCTCTTGTTTTTTTGAATTGATCTCATTATTGAAATACTGTGTAAAATCACTGACAGAACCGCATTTCACTCCGATCAATATCGGGCAAAGACTTTCTGTTCCAACTAATTTCATATTGTTTTTTGTCTGTTTAAGAAGAGAATTGATGGCAGCATGCTGCTGTTCGAGTTCCTGCTGCCGTTTTTCAAGTTCGGTCTGCTTTTCAAGAAGAGGCGTGAGAGCCTGGGTATTTGTTTCAAGTTGATTTATTTCAGATAAAAGCAAATCCCCCCGTTCATTTCTTTCGGAGGCTGTTTTGAGATCAAAACAAATCCTTGTGAATGCGTTGAAAAAAGAGGAAAGGGCTTCGATCTCCTCTTCAAGAAACCTGTGTTTTTCCACGTCCGGTATAAGCTTCTCTTTTTTGGAGATCAGCGCGGAAATTTCTTTTTCAAGTTTATCAGCGCGCGTTTTCTTTTCTTTCAGCGCGGTTACCTCATATAAAAGTGCCCGAAGAGGCGCCTCAAGATTCTCTTTCATATCTTTTGTCATGGAATCAAGCTCAGCCTGCATAGTCTTAAGGGGCAAGAGTGCTGTTATTTTATTTTTCTGCTCGCTTATCTCCTGCTTTATTTCTTCCATTCGCCTTTGTTTTTCCCGCAGGTTTGAAAGAAGAGAAATAAGAGAGTTCATCGGGTCTTTGAGTTCTTTTTGAAGTTCCTTTATTGAATTTTCGAGTTTATGCGCCTCTTCGATTTTAGGCAGAAGCTCTTTCTTTTTCTCTTCAAGTTCATTATTTTCAATGGACAACCTTGATGATTGCTCAATTTTTTCATGGAGGTTCTTTATTTTATAATCAAGTTTAACGCTCTCATCTTTTAACCTGTCCCTTTTTATGCGATCATCATTCAAACTCTTAAATATAATATTCTCATTCTTGAACGATTCTTCAACAGGAATAAGCTCATCTACGACATTTTTAGCTATTTGCGCCTGTTGGAGGTCGGTTCTTGCCTTTTCAAGTTGCCTCTGCCGTTCCGCAAGTCTGACCGCTTCGGTTGATATCAACGCGGCAAGATTATCAATTTGTGATTTTTTTCCTGCCAGGAACTCTTTTTTCTCTGCCAGTTCTGTGATCTTTGTCTTTGTCTCTTCAATTTCTTTTTTCAAGCCCTCTATCTCAGTTTGGAGCGAATCCTTTTCCTGTTTCAACTCCTGATATTTTTCCGTGCGGGTTTGGAGTGGCAATATATCTCTTTCAAGTGATTCTATTCCTGTTTTAATAGAATTGATAACCGGAAGGAGATTCGCATATGCTGCCTGGTATTCTTCGACCCGAAGTATTGTATCAAAAACCTTCTTTCTTGGTCCTGGATTCAAAAGGAATGCAGACGTAAAAGTGCCCTGTGGAACGCCAACTGCATTCTCGAAAACCGAAGACATGTCATCGGCAGACCTCATGCTATAAAACAGGTTATTTAAGATCCAGTCTGTTACATCCTTCTTTCCTTTGATCTGCCCGACAGGTGTTTTTATGTAGTAATCAGTTCCACTGATTTTCCTGTGTATCGTATATTCTATTTCATCATTTCCTTCTACGGTAACGGTCACATTACCCGATTTTTCCCCGTGGCGCAGGAAATCTCCTGTATTGTAGGGAATAAAATCAAACAATGCATACCCGATAGCCTCAAGAATTGTAGTTTTCCCGTGCCCGTTTTGTCCGCAAATGCCATTTATCCCCTCTTTGAATTCAATGGTCTCATGGCGGTAGGATTTGACATTCTTCAATTCAACCGACTTTATAAGCATTTATTCACCTCCAAAATGTGAGAGGAGGGTCTTTGGCGGCTTCGGCGCTTCATCAGCGGCTTTGTTTTCATCATTGCGCCCATCACTTTTAATTTTTTCAAAACACCATCTTAATTCCTTCTGGATGGCGCCCTCTTCGATGCCAGCTGCTGCCATCTTTTTTACTTCTACCATAGCATTTACGATCTCTGAAACATTATCCCTGTATCTGCCGTCAAGTTTTATCCTGTCTGAAAAAACCCGCATTTCTATCTGTTCACGCGTCTCTCCGCGAATGTCCCCATCTGCAAGAGAATATTCAGAATTGGTCTTAATGATCTTCACATCTCTAAAGAGGGGTTTGAATTGCTCATCAAGCATATGTCTTATGCGGTCATGATCGATATCAGATTTCGGGAAGTTCAATTCCCCATAGAGCAGGAGTTCGATAAGCGGGCTCCTTTCAGATGGAATTGCAGGTTCCCTTTCTATCTTCTCACTGATCTTCAAATAAAGGTCTGATGGATTCTGGATCCTGCTTATATCCAGTTTAATTCTCCTGACCGGGCGGGTCACTGGGGATATTAATTTTGGACCGCTTTCTTTTACATGATAAAAACCTTTTGGTGATCCATATTCGCTCATTGAGATCATTTCTATGCTGCCAGGATTGTACACCCATCCGTCCAGTTCATACTGCATATGGTAATGACCGAGCGCGAGATAGTTTACAACTTCTTTCAAAGGCAAGAGCGAGTTATATGGCACTTCGCCTGGCGCGGCATGCCTTATCTGTCCTTCCATGCCAAAATGCATCATAATGATCGTGTATTTTTCCCCATGTTCGTTATTTATTTTCCTGATCTCTTGTGCGATTACGGGAATAGTTGAGAGGGTGCTTGAACCAAGATATTTAACACCAAAGATACGCACCCTACCCGTCTCAACATAATCACCCATTAATGAAACGCCGTTAACCTCTTTAAGTCTGATGAGTCTTAGCAAACCCTGCGAGTTCAGTATCTCAAGCCAGCTATTCCCGTCCTGATGATATGCAAGATCATGGTTGCCTTCGATCGCGTAAACCTGTGTAGATGGGCTTTTATCTTTGAGCTGTGAGAGGACTTTAAATGCCTGCAGATAGGTGGGCGCATTTATGTTCCTCTTATGGAAAAGGTCGCCTGAAATGAGTATGAATTCTGCTTTGTGATCGATGGCATATTTTATGACATAATCAAATGCGCGGGCGTAATCCTTGAAGCGCTCGATGAGACCATATTGTGCATAGCCGAGGTGGAAGTCGCTCGCGTGAATGAAGTTCATGGATTGTTAATAGGTTGTTGGGGGTTAAAAATGGTTGTGAGCGCGGGGTGAAAGTGATGTGCTCATGAAACCATCGGCTAAAAATTTTCAAAACAGAGCAAAGTATTATACAATAGAAGATAAATAGCATTTCTGATAATGTGATCAATTATGGAGACCGTAGAAATTCCCAAAGATGTCTGGAGTCCGATTTCAAGTCTGGTGCGCCACGGCATATATAAAAATGAAAAATCCGCGCTTATTAATATAGTGCATGATATGAGCCTGTCCAAAATGAAAGAATACGAGTCTCTCATGCGTGGATTTGAAAAAAAATACGGTCTTGTCTTTGATGATTTTGAACGGCAGATAGAATCAGCGGTCAAAGAGGACTTTGAAAAATGGGATGACTATATTGAATGGAAAGCATACTCAAAATCATACCAGTACTGGAAATCCATTCATGAGGAATCATCTCAATGGTTGTAGCCAGACTGGCAAAGAGAGAGTAAGATGATCAGACGGTGGGATAACGCGCCGCACCATAAGGGATTACCTAATTTTCCGCACCATTTACACGATGAAAATGATATTTTATCATGTGGAGATGTAAATCTTATAGATGTACTCATGTATATCGAGACGGAAATTGGGAAAAATGCGCCTCAGCATCCAGATCCTTCCAATTTATAACTGCCTCACTGAAATCGGCGCTCAGGTCGCCACGGAAGGCGCGGGCGCAGTCGCGGAAGCGCTCGATGAGACCGTACTGGGCATAACCCACCATCACAACTTTTATTAACATTCCGATTAATCTTACGATATACAATTTGGTGGTTTCATGTTTTGCAGAAAAGCATTAACAACAGCGCGTGATTTTGTGAGTAGTATGGCGGCACTTTTATTGCTTGTGGTTGGGGAGGATCATAAATGACTGCAGAGAAGTCATTGCGCAAAAATATAACCATGCCAGACCAAGTAATAATCTGCCCAAACTGCCAAAAAAAGATTCCTTTAACTGAGGCAATTTCTCACCAGATCAGGGAGAAAATGCATAAAGAATTCGAAGCTGAATTTTTAAAGAAAGAGAAAGAATTTAAGGAAAAATTTGAGAAAGAAGCAAAACAAAAGGCAGAAGAAGCAATTGCTATCGATTTGGAAGATTTGCGTAGTCAGATTACAGAGAAGGACGAAAAATTACTGAAGGCACAAAAAGCTGAGCTGGAACTCCGAAAACAAAAGCGTGAACTCGAAGAGAGTAAAAGAAATTTTGAACTGGAAATGGCTCAAAAACTCGATGAGGAGAGGGAAAATATTAGAAATACGACTTTAGAGAAAGCCACGGAGGAACATAGACTTAAAGATTTAGAAAAAGAAAAACAGATTGCCGATATGAGAACGCAAATAGAAATTCTAAAAAGAAAATCAGAGCAAGGATCACAACAAAGACAAGGTGAAGTTTTAGAGCTTGAATTAGAAGACATTTTGAGAGCAAAGTTTCCTCTTGATCGTATCGAACCTGTTCCCAAGGGAATTAGAGGTGCTGATGTCTTACAAAAAGTTTACGATCAATCTGGCATATGCTGTGGAACTATCATCTGGGAATCAAAAAATGCAAAGGCATGGAAGGATAGCTGGATTGCAAAGTTAAAAGATGACAAAAGATCTGTAAAAGCGGAAATTGCAGTCTTGATGACTATAGCCTTACCGAAAGATGTAAACAATTTTTCATATATTAATGGAGCATGGGTTACTAATTATACTTCTATAGTCGGTCTTGCTACTGCATTGAGAATAAACCTTATTGAAGCCACCACAATGAAGTTGGCTACAGAAGGCAAACATTCAAAGATGGAAATCTTATATAACTATTTATCTGGTTCAGAATTCAGACAAAAAGTTGAAGCGATTGTTGAGGCTTTTGAGTCTATGAAAAAGGATTTAGACAAAGAAAAAAGAGCTATGATGAGTATATGGTCGAAACGGGAGAAGCAAATAGAACGAGTTATTTTTAACACTGCCACAATGTATGGAGACATGCAGGGAATAATCGGAGCTTCAATGCCACAGATAAATAGTTTAGAATTGAAAGCGTTGCCTTCTGGAACCGATTTTGGTGAGTTTAATGATGATGAAAAAGACGAAATATTTGAACCTAAAATTCCAAAAGAAGAATCAATAGCTGAGCAAATTGATACTCAGCTTATTAAGGAAAAACCAAGTAAGAACAGTGAAGAAATTTCAGAATTAGAAGATTTGGATGATGATGTGCTAAAAATTTATAATTGCTTAAAGGAAGATTTTTCTGGAGAAGCTGAGAATGGTGATATAGCGATAAAATTGAGGATGGGTCCTGTTCTTGTCGCCAATCGTTTTAACAGGCTGAAGTCCAAAGGGTTAGTCACAGAAATCAGAGAAGCCGAAGGCGGTATTAAATGGAAAATTAAGGAATAATGGGTGCTATATTCATCAGCTTTTGCAATCTGCCCCTTTTCCTGCACCCTCCAGTTTTCTGCCTATCCTAACCTTGCTTCCCAACCATCTCTAACCTTCCCAGCCCCCTCACTCGCGCGCCGGCGGTGTGGGGTTTGCAGATGCGCCCGCAGATTTATAATTTTTGAAATATACTTCTGCGCTTTGCGTTCTTTGCGCCCTTTGCGGTGAAATCATCAGCAGCGAACTGATGCGAACTCCTACGAACTCC
>CAYSLW010000059.1:0-10244 GCA_964431955.1 uncultured Candidatus Methanoperedens sp.
GAGCAGGCGGCATCAAATAAAGGAATATGAACATGACCACAGGAAGGGGATTTCTAACCACCAGCCAGCCTTTAACATCATAGCCTCCGCTGATTTTAACATTGTTTCCCACATCCAGGTTGCCTGCAGCAAAGAGTTTCCCGGCGATGCTGACAAATTCCCCCAGATACGCATCCGTCTTTGTCCTCACATCCCCTGTTATCTCAGACCACATACCGATTCTGACGTCACCCTCTGAGATTATGTTGCCGTTAATCTTCACATGCTCGCCTGCTATCACCGACCTTGCGATTAAACCATAGCTCAGCTCTGTATAGTTTCCGACAAGCACATCCCCCTGAACCACAATGGAGTGCTCCTCCATGATGGTATTATCGGGTATTAGCAGTCCTTTGAATTCTGGTATTGCAATGCCTCCACGCCATTATAGTCCCAAGATATGATAAATATTAATATCATCAAGACCGAATTAACTGCTATGTGCGAACTCAAAGTAATTCTCAAAGGAAAAACAATAATGGAAGATGTGGTGCGAATAACCGCAGATAAGAACGAGGTCAAATTACAAAGCATGATGGGAGAAACGAAAACCATACGAGGAAGAATTGTTGAGGTCAATCTGACGAAGCAGGAAGCTATAATTATTTAATTTTATACATATTAAATAAAAAGCTTTAAATAGCCTGAGATACCTTTAAATAATCCTAAGATAATAAAATATTCACAAGGGATTGTAATGGTTGTTCGATGCTGGAAAGAAATCTTGGGTATAAGTTTTGAACCCTTGGAATATGGAGGAGGCTGGAGGAGGAAGATATAATGGAAGCTGGAATACTTGTAACTGCATTGATTGTTGTGATAGCCACTTTTTTACTGTTTAGAATAATTAGTCTACCAATTTATACAGACCCATTTGGAAAAAAAAGTGTAAGACTGAAACATAACAAGAAAATACATACATCAAAAAGTTGGAGATTGAGGATGATAGATGACGCTGAACGAAAGGGTGAGAAGGTGATTTTATCTAAAGTCGGTGAGTTCGGCCATGGGATGGTCGATACTGTAGAATGTGCTTTGAAGAAAGGATTTAGTATCAAGATTGTATCAAGTAATGAGCCTGTTTGTGAATCTAGAAACAGAATAATTGACCTCATGGAAAAGTTTCCTGAAAAATTTAAATATTATGTGTTAGATAGTTACCCTCTCGATCACTTTGCTATAATAGGGTCTAATATTTTTATTGAAGTTCCGCATAAGTGGGGTTCCGAGGATAAAGAATCAATAGGGATTGAAAATGCCCATTATTATATTTTAAATAGATTTTATGAGAAGTTTGAAAATACGATAAAAACTGCAAAGAAGGCAGATATCGACTTTGTACGAGCTATGCCGTGTTATCTAAGTTCAGGTCAAAAGTATGCAGAGTAGCATAGAGGTTCTAATTACTGTTTCCGGAACTGTTTGAGGAATAAACATGGTTAAAATTTTAGTAAATGGTTATGGCACTATAGGTAAAAGAGTAGCAGATGCAGTAAGTCAGCAAAAAGATATCGAATTAGTTGGAATAGCAAAAACAAAACCTGACTTTGAAGCGCGATTAGCAATTGAAAAAGGATATCCCATTTTCTGTTCGGCGGACAAAAATATCGAATTGTTTAAAAAAGAAGGCTTAGGTGCCAGAAAATTAGAAGATGGCTTAAAAGAAGCGGATGCTGTTATTGATTGTACTCCTGAAGGTATCGGAGCACAAAATAAAATTTTGTACCAAAAACTGAAAAAGAAAGCTATTTTTGAAGGTGGAGAAGAAGCTGATATTGGTGTCTCTTTTGTTGCTCAGTGCAATTATGAAAAAGCTATAAATGCCTCCTATATTAGAGTTGTCAGTTGTAATACCACCGGCTTATGTAGAACCTTGGGTGCTTTACAAGGATTTGGAATTGAAAAGGTATCTGCTACTTTAATTCGAAGAGCAGCGGATCCTAATGATATTAAAACAGGCCCTATAAATGCATTAGTACCTGATGTCGAGATACCATCTCACCACGCAGAAGATATTCAAACTGTATTACCAATAAATAACATCATGACCATTGCAGTAAAAGCCCCAACGACTTTAATGCATGTGCATAGTTTAACAGTCGAACTAAAAGAAAAACAAGATGAAGATGCTATAATTGATACCTTTAAAAATACAACAAGAATTCGATTAGTCAAGGCGAAAGATGGATTAAAATCTACTGCCCACATTATGGAATTGGCAAAGGGTATGGGAAGAAAAAGGGGAGATATGTATGAGATTTGTATCTGGGAAGACTCAACAAAAATCAAGGGAAATACTTTATATTATCTACAGGCTGTACATCAGGAATCCAATGTAGTTCCTGAGAATATAGATGCTGTAAGGGCAATGTTTAATCTCGCTAGCAAAGAGGAATCTATTAAAAAAACAAACCAAAGCTTGGGAATCATTTAATGTAACGGTCTCTTCCATAGGTAAATAATATATATCCTTAGCGCCAAGTGGGCGGCACATCATGAGGAAATTATGGACTTATTGTACTTCGCCCCGCTCGCGGGCGTTATCGGATTAATATTCGCCGTGTATCTTGCTCTGTATATACTCAAACTGGATGCCGGAAGCGACCGGATGAAGGCGATTGCATCTGCCATACAGGAAGGCGCCATGGCTTATTTGAACAGGCAGTATAAGACAGTTGCAGTCATTGCTGTAATACTTGCCATTTTGATCGCATGGGCAATTAATGTGTTTACTGCTATCACATTTATTCTTGGAGCTGTGATGTCTGCCGCAGCAGGTTATCTGGGTATGAACATATCCGTGCGGAGCAACGTGCGCTGCGCCAATGCAGCAAAAGAGAGTATGCAGAAAGCCCTGAGCGTGGCGTTCAAGGGCGGCGCAGTCACGGGAATATCCGTGGCAAGTCTTGCGCTTCTGGGCGTAAGCGGGCTTTACATCGCACTCGGCGGGGATGCAAAGGCTGTTGAAAAGGTGGTTGGTTTCGGATTCGGTGCTTCGCTTATAAGCCTTTTCGCGAGGATCGGCGGAGGGATATATACCAAGGCAGCAGACGTGGGCACTGACCTTGTGGGAAAAGTGGAAGCAGGAATACCTGAAGACGACCCCAGAAATCCGGGAGTTATTGCGGACAACGTGGGCGATAACGTGGGGGACTGCGCTGGTATGGCGGCAGACCTTTTCGAGACTTATGCAGTGACAGCGCTTGGCGCCATGCTTATAGGAATTACTGTTATCGATAAATATCCCAATGCTATCGTGTATCCTCTGGTGCTTGGCGCAGCAGCGATAATCGCATCCATTATCGGGACTTTCTTTGTCCGGCTTGGAAGCTCGGGCAACATAATGGGAGCAATGTATAAAGGCGCAATAGTGGCAGGCGCAATCTCGATAGTTCTATTTTACATGATCACACAGCGGTTGATGGAAGGGGATATTGGTCTTTTCATCAGCGCGCTTGTGGGTCTTGGCGTCACGGCAGCGATGATACTCATTACCGAGTATTATACTGCAACAACGCATGCTCCTGTAAAGAACATTGCTAACGCTTCGGTAACAGGTCCGGGAACAAACATCATAACAGGGCTTGCGGTAGGGCTTCAGAGCACTGCTTTACCTGTGATAGTCATTTGCGCGGGAATCCTTATTTCATACACGGTTATGGGCGGCGGCGCGCTAGGGTTATACGGAATTGCCATAGCAGCGGCAGCCATGCTGTCGGTCACAGGCATTATAATCGCCATAGACTCATACGGTCCGATAACGGATAACGCAGGCGGCATAGCAGAGATGGCTGAGCTGTCAAAGGAGGTCAGGGATATCACCGACCCCTTAGACGCTGTGGGAAACACCACAAAAGCGGTCACAAAAGGCTACGCCATAGGCTCGGCTGCGCTTGGCGCCCTCGCGCTCTTTGCGGCATACAGCAGTGAAATAAACAAACTGCTTGCAGAACAGGGGAAGGCGGAATTGGTACTTAAACTCTCAGACCCTCTTGTTCTGGTGGGATTGTTATTAGGCGGCATGATTCCGTTCCTTTTCGCAAGCTTCCTTATGGGCGCTGTAGGCAGGGCAGCCACCACCATAGTTACTGAGATAAGACGGCAGTTCAGGGAAATAAAGGGCATCATGGAAGGAACAGCAAAACCAGATTATGGAAAGTGTGTTGACATCGTCACCATTGCAGCGCAGAAAGAGATGGTAGTACCAGGGCTTCTGGCAGTGCTTTCCCCGCTGCTCGTTGGCTTTATATTCGGTCCTGTTGCGCTCGGGGGTTTGCTCATCGGCGTGATTATCTCGGGCCTGCTGCTGGCTCTTATGATGACAACCGGAGGCGCTGCATGGGATAATGCCAAGAAATATATCGAATCAGGCAACCTTGGCGGGAAGAAACTTCCAGATGGCAGCAAGAACCCAACGCATGCAGCCGCAGTGGTGGGAGATACCGTGGGCGACCCGACAAAGGATACAGCAGGTCCAGCCATCAACCCGCTGATAAAAGTAATGAACATCGTGGCGATACTGTTCGCTGCGCTGATTCTGAAATACAACCTTCTGGGATAGGTTACAAAAACAATCAGAAAGCATTATTATTCCACATGCATTTTAAGGGGGCGAGGAATCCTATTGAGTGCAACCGCATTTACTGTTGAAAATATCCCGCTGATTAAAGCAGGCGATGATATTGCGTGCATTTTGAGCGGCAAGACTGAACTCAAAGAGCACGATATAGTTGTTATTTCTTCCACCATCGTATCCAAAGCCGAAGGCAGGATTTTTTCGCTGAACGATGTGAACGTAACAGAAATGGCGAAAACTATCGCAAAAAGAGACAACAATGACCCGAGGTTCGTTCAGGCTGTGCTGGATGAAAGCGAGGAAGTATTGCTCGAGTCACCTTTTCTTCTCGTAAGGATGAGAAACGGAAGCATCTGCGTTAATGCAGGCATTGACCATTCCAATGTTGAAGGAAGTGATAACATCCTTCTGCTTCCGAAAGACCCAGATGCAAGCGCATTAGCACTAAAAGAGACTTTATTCAAATATATCGGTAAAAAAGTCAGCGTTATTATCTCAGACACTAACGGCAGGGCTTTCAGGATGGGGCAGACTGGCGCAGCCATCGGGCTTGCGGGGATAAAACCCACTCGCGACTGGCGCGGCACAAAAGACCTCTTCGGGAGAGTGCTTGAAGTAAAAAACGAAGCTGTTGTGGATGAAATTGCAGGCTTTGCAAACATCCTGATGGGAGAAGGGAGCGGGGGCACGCCGATTGTGATAATCCGCGGTTTAAACCTGTATCACGAATCCTATGGGATAAAGGAATTATACAGACCTGAAGAAGAAGATGTGATACGCAGGGCGCTCAAATCTCGGTCAGCTTGAACTGCTTTGTATCCTTTTTCACTTCAAAAAATCCCCTCGCAGCGGCGCCCACTTTTTCCCTGTATTCAGGTAACGTGAATACCCCGAGGCGCCAGTTATCAAGCTGCGCCCGCTCAAGCGCTGCAACAAGGCTTGAGGCTTTGTCAAGAGGTATCAACCTGCCGTTTATCATCACCTGTGCTTTCATTTCAGCAATCTCCGGTTTTTCGGGTATATCCGCAAGCACGTATTCAGGTTCGATGCCAGCGCTCTCTGCTATCTCATTTTCAACCCTTTTGACATTGTTTCTGAGTTTTATCACACCTATGCCAAGCGAATCAAAACCAGTGTAAAGCGCCCGCTTGAACAGTTTCCTTTCATCAAACCGTTTCGCAATCTCGGATGCGTAACCGCCGGCATTTTTCATATCAATCATGAACTCAACATCATCCATTCTCTGAAGTGCTTTTGGTGAAATCCCGTTCTCTATCATGTACTCTGCCGCATGTGAACACATGGATTCAGCAATCCTGCTCACATGATGGAAATAAACGGTAGGATGCATCAGGAACCGCGATACAAGGAGCGATTCGGCAGCCTGCAGTCCCCCGATATTCAACACGAGTTTATTCTCATTAAACCTGAGTTCGTGGATTAACCTCACATGGTCGATAAGACCGAAGGCTACACCCGTATAATGAGCATCGCGCACAAGGTAATCCATCCTGTCCACGTCTATTTCGCTGTTGATTATCTGACCCGGATAGGTCTCGCCTTTGATATGTCCTGCAATATTTGATGGGGACAGGGAAAAGTCCTTAAGTACATCGGAAATCACTCCTTTTCGCAATAATCCTTCCACATTATCATGGCTTTTCCTGATATACCGGACAATCAGCTCCTCAGTCGCATGGGAGAATGGACCATGCCCGATATCATGGAGCAGCGCCGCCGCCAGAAGTTCCTCCCGCTGGTGTTTATCCACCTGTTTAATTAAATGACCTGCAAGGTGATATACGCCCAAGGAATGCTCAAACCTCGTATGATTTGCGCCCGGATAAACAAGGTTGGAAAAACCCAGTTGTTTTACCCTCCGGAGTCTCTGGACTTCTGGCGTATCAATCAAAGCAAGCGCAAGTTCATCCAGTTCAATATAATCATGTATCGGGTCGCGTATAACTTTCATAATCTTTTAATTTATTCAAATGGATTAACAACTTTTAGCCACGGAATCTTATCAAAGTCGCTATCTTCGGTGTAGATGCTAAATACCTTATATTCTCTCATCGTTGCCGCAAGCAATGCATCCCAGTAATGAATGTCATATTTGGAGCAAATATCTATTGCAGACGTGACTGTATTGGCATTGAGATTAAGGACATGCCACCCCTGGAAATCTATTATTAGCTCAATGAACCTTTTTGCTACCTTCTCAGGAATCGGATATTGAATTTTTTTTGTAACAACGATATAAAACTCAGACAGATTCTGAACAGATGCGGCATATTTTCGCTTTCCTTTCCAGCACTCAGCTATCAGATCTTTGCAGGTTTTTTTCTTCTCTGGCTCGTTCTCATCAAAGACATAGCTAAGCAAATTTGAGTCTATCAATGATAGTTCATCGCTCATAAAGCTCGCTTCTGTCTTTATACAATCTCTTGCCGAATTTGAAACCCTGCTCAAGCAATTTTAATGCTTCTTCTGCAATTTTTTCCTGTTTTTTTTCGTATATCCATTTTTGCATCGCTTCGGTGATCGCTTCTCCAAGAGATCCTTTTTTAGTTCCATGAACAATGCTGACAATCTTCCTAAACTCTTTTTCTACGTCATTTTTGACGTTTACTGTGATTGTTCCCATAGTTTTACATTTAGGTTTTGTATATATTTAAATGTTTGTAATTTGAAAAACGTACCGAAAACCATTCCGGATACTTAAGCTTTACGATTTCGTGAGACCGTTACATTACATGTTGGTGCAATTAAGGCAATTCAATAAAATCAAACATCGAATCTGAATGTGATAACAACGTTATTTGTATCATCACTTATCATTGGATTACTTGCTGGATTTATCAGCATCGCTATTGGAGTATTGCTCATAAAAAGTGATAACATAATACGTTCTCGATACAGAGAGAATACATGATAGAGGACGAGGAACTTGCCCGGATAAGAAAGAAAAAACTTGAAGAATTGTTGAAGCAGCCGGCTAAAAACTTATGAACCACGGAGACGCGGAGCAATTATAAATTCTCCGTGTCTCTGTGTCTCCGTGGTGATTATTTCCTGAGATTCAGGACTGGAAATTTTTAATCGCTTATCACTACACAATACATGTCTGACTCGGCATGCGGGGTTTTCTCAGTCGTACCACTGTCAATCCTCTCATCCGGGTAGCCAAGCCTCTCGCAGACTGAAATCTGCCACTTTTTGCCCTCGGATTTCAAAAAACCTGCGATCTCATTTACGCCGAAGGATGAATCCGGAAGAAGAAAAACAATTTTTCCGTTTCTCAGTTCTGATATTAGCCTTTTTTTTACCGATTCAACATCTCTCGAGTGTGCTGTGATCACAGCAAGATGCTCCATATCCAAACATAATCTGGCGCAGGCTAATTGCAGCGAAGAAATCCCGGGGATAATCTCATCCCCTTTCCTTGCGTATTTCCCAAGACCCGAGAGCATGGGATCCCCTGTTGATAGTACCACAGCATTTTCAGGAATATTATGCAAGGTGTAATCCGTCAGCTCATAAGCTTTGCATCTGATATTCTCTTTTGCCAGCTCTATCGCCCGTTTTGAGCCGAATATTATCTTCGCATTTTTAATAGCAGATATCGCTTCCTGAGTCAGAAGATTAGTGCCTGCGCCCACACCTACTATTTTCACTGCATATCACCGCTGTCGCGAAGTATTGTGCCGTTCCTGTTTAAAAGCACAACCCTTTTTCCGGATTTTTTTACCGCCTCTTTTAACGCGAGGTCGATGATGGGATTATGGGGATTATCATCTATCATTTCCTGAATCGTTGGGCAGCCGCTCTCTTTCAAAATATCGGGATATGCCCATTTCACTATCAATCCCGGAAGCCCGCAGATTATCGCCTTTGCATCTTTTTTTGCGGCTTTCAAACCCCTGGAAATATCGCTGCCGATAAGTACAACCTCATAATCCGGGAAAAGCATGTGTGAAAAACGCATTCCAATCCTGCCTGTGGTAATAACGAGTTTATCTGCGCCCCTGATGACCTCTTCCTTCGTCTCACTCAGATGCACGTTCCACGGCTCCACAAAACCTGTTGTACCGAGAATGGATATTCCTCCTTTTACCCCTATTTTCTCATTCAATGTTTTTTTTGCGATTTTTTCACCATGAGAGACGGAAATAGTTACACAGGCACCTTTTGCTCCAGTCTCCATAAGCGCCTCTTTTATCGCATCCTCTATCTGGCGCATTGGAGATGGATTGATTGCTGGTACGCCTTTTTTTGAACCTATACCGGTGCCTGGTTTTATCTCGATAATGTCAGATTCTCTGGCTTCTGCGATAATTTCTATTCCTGCTGTCGCGTCAAAAGCATGGTCTCCAGGGTCTTTCAGTGCAGACGCTTTTCCGTTTTTTGCCTGGACAGGAAGGACGGCGCGAAGCCCTGCTGGCGTAGGGACGGATATTTCCAAAACCTCTTTTTTTAACGATAAAACGGCTGCTTTTGCTGCAGCTGCCGCAGTCGTTCCCGTGGTGTATCCCCGCCTCAGCAGCGAGCCGTCTGAAAGGAGCACGCAGCGCCCGCTGGCTATACGAGCCCTGAGTTCTTCTATGGGTACGTTTGCACTTTTTACCCATTCGTCGGGGATTTGAAAATTGTTAACAGGGTCTATCATCTTTACTCTTATGATTACCGTATCCATTATTAAGCATGCTTTTTCCCACAGAAAAAGTAGAAATACTACGAATGATAATTATAAATTGTGGGAGCATGCCAAAACTCGCAATCATCTATGGAACTGGTTCGCATAATACCGAGCGGATGGCAGTGGCGATAGAGGAAGGCGCAAGAGCTGAAGGCATAGAGACCGTGCTGAAAAATGTGAACGATGCAAACAAGAATGAACTCAGAGATGCTGATGCGGTAGCCATAGGTTCACCGAACTATAACCATGCTATGATGCCTACTGTTAAAAAATTCTTGAATGATCTTTCGGATATCGATCTGTCTGGAAAAGTCGGTCTTGCATTCGGGTCTTACGGCTGGAGCTTTGAAGCCACGCAGGGCATTAATAAAATATTAACATCCCATGGCATGGAGATGGTACAGGATTTATGCGTTAAGAGAATGCCGGGTGATGAAGAGCTTCCGCTATGCAGGAGAGTGGGTTCACTGTTAGCATGTAAAATCAAGAAGTAAGGAGGTGTTATGTGCAGCGTAGGAGATTCGTTCGGATTAGAGCTCGAAGGCGGCATGGAACCGCATGAATATGTATGCAATCACTGCGGGAAGCCATTCAAGGGTATAGGCACAGGTCAGAGCTGCCCGAAATGCCATTCCAGAGATATAAAATGCGTAGAATAGGGTGAAACGAATGAAGGCGGCGCTTATTCATGCCTCATAAAGGAATCCCGGTTTGAATATGAAGAGGTAAACCTGACCTCGCCTCCTCGGAATAGAAGAATCATTTAAGAAATTCCTGGAATTACATTCAATTATCCGAGTAAGTGTATGCTTCCAACCACGAATATCGTAAGCGCCACAAAAGCAATCTCAGGTATAAGTATCTTTTTTTTATGGACGTAGATATCTGCCGTGTAGTCGTATCCCCTGCTGAGCATACTCTGGAATGTCCTCT
>CAYSLW010000060.1:0-10201 GCA_964431955.1 uncultured Candidatus Methanoperedens sp.
ATCCTGAGGAGCACACCATACTTGAATTCGCGGAGATAATTCTGAGGATGTCGGAAGCGGGTCGAAGATTGTTTTTAAGGAGCTACCGGTGGATGACCCGAAGCAGAGGAGACCGGATATCACGAAGGCGCGAAGGCTGCTTGGGTGGGAACCCGAGGTTTCACTGGAGCGGGGGTTAAAGGAAACGATAAGATACTTCAAGGATGTTTTAAGTTAAGCATGGTGAATAATGGTAAGATATGGATATATATAGTGTGAACGAACTTTTAGAAAAGTACAATGTTAAGTCCAGTATAAGCTACCAGAGGTTTATCAGGGCAGGGATCATGGTGCAGAAATACAGGAAATAAAATGGATATTAATAAAGAGGAGTTAATAAGAATATACGAAACTTTACTCAAAAAGACTGTGCATGAGATTAAGAGACATTTTGACAAGGATTTGGTTTCTGTTGTTCTTTATGGCTCTCTGGCAAGGGGAGAAGTAAGAAAAGATTCTGATATTGATTTACTTATCATATCAGAGAGCTTACCAAAAGAAAGATTAAAGAGGCAGGATATTTTTATAAAAATGGAGAATGAGATAGACGGGGAGATAAAGCGAATATATGAAAAGTGGGGGCTTTATCCTTATATCTCGCCGATACTAAAGACGAAAGAAGAGGCAAAGAATATATCACCGCTGTATTTAGACATGGTAACAGATGCGAGAATTTTATATGATAAAGATGACTTTTTCAAGAAAATACTTGAAAAACTAAAGATAAAACTCAATTCATTACATGCAAAGAAGATAAAAGTTGGGAAAAAATGGTACTGGGATCTCAAGCCTGATTACAAATTGGGGGAGGTAATAAGCATTGGATAATCAAAAGATGGCTCTCTCATATCTGCACGGCGCGAAATCGAGATTGGAATCCGCCAGGAATGCATTCAGCGGAAAAGATTATCCATACGTTGTAAGGCAATCACAGGAGTGCGTGGAGTTATGTTTAAAGTCTGCATTAAGATTTGCAGGGATAGAACCACCTAAATGGCACGATGTGGGATTTATACTTGAAAAAGAAAAAGACAGATTTCCACAATGGTTTAAAAATGAAATAGAAAGATTTGTGTTCATTTCGAGGAAGTTGAGAAGGGAGAGGGAGCCGAGCATGTATGGAGATGAAGAATTAAGCCTGACACCGGAGGAGTTATATCACGAGTACGATGCAAAAGTATCCTTAGAGGATGCTGTTTTTGTTTATGAGAAGTGCGAGGAGTTATTATCTGATAAGCGAGGGACTTATGTTAGGCGAAGAAGCTGTGGAGAGTGAATGATTTGAAGTGTTATATATGTGCGAAGATGGGAAAAGATACGGATGCAGAGGCTGCCGCAATCGAAGGAAATTACGCCGTCCCTTTCCCTTTTTTCGGTGCAGAGCGAAGAGGCGCGCCAGTTCTTGCTTTCACAAGGATTGAGCTAAGAATGCGGTTATGTTCATTTCGGAACAGAGCCGGGAGAAATGTCCTTCCTGCGACCACGAGAGAAGTTTTTACCAAATCAAATGTGAAGAATACTAAATTAAGGAGCAAATAATATGACTACACAAAAACAAATCTACAAATGTAATGTTTGTGGAAATATAGTAGAGGTTTTACATGCTGGAGCAGGACAGTTGGTTTGTTGTGGACAACCAATGGAATTGCTTAAAGAAAAAACAGAAGATATAGGTCAAGAGAAACACGTGCCCGTGATAGAAAAGTCAGAAACAGGAGTAAGAGTCAAAGTTGGATCAGTTCCTCATCCAATGGAGGAAAAGCATTACATAGAATGGATGGAAATAATTGCAGATGGCAGAAGCTATAGAAAATTTTTGAAACCGGGTGGTAAACCAGAAGCCGAGTTTGAAATAAGAGCAGAGAAAATTGAGGCGAGAGAATACTGTAATATACACGGTCTGTGGAAATCATAAAATTTTATATACGCCCTTCATCGGCGAACTTTTCAAGGTTAATATCGGACAAGCAGACGATTTTTTACCAAAAGGTTTTTACCTGTTTATCTACATTAAACTCCAATGTTCTTCCCCTCTTTGGAATTTGAGATTAAAATATGCGGAGGAGTAATATTTGGATAGTGAAGAGATAATCCGTTTATTGAATGAAGATTTTGTCAGGGAGATTGAAGCCACCATGATATATGTGCGAAATGCCTTTATCATGGCAGAGTGCGACTCTAGCAGAGTCACAGAAGCCATATCCATAGATGAGATGAGGCATATGAACTGGCTTGCAGACTTGATCGTGAAAAGGGGCGGAAAGCCGAGTATGGAGCATCGAGAACTCGATTTTGGAGGCAATGACCTGAAAGGTCAATTGGAGAAGCAGATAGCACTTGAAGCAGAAGCCGTAGAGAGATACAAAAAGCATATCGAAATCGCAGACGATGCAGAGGTGGTAGGTGTGCTAAAACACATCCTCGACGAAGAGAAACGGCATAGAAAAGAGTTCAGGATGAGGCTTGAGAGGATAGAAAGGTAAATCAGGTTAAAAATATGCTAAGAATCTCTTGGGGAATCACAGGCTGCGGAGATTATCTCAAAGAAAGTCTTGAGATAATGAGAGAACTCACAAAGGAATATAACCTTGAAGTCACGGTATTTCTCTCCAAAGCGGGACTAATGGTCGTAAAATGGTATAAGCTCTTCGATGATCTAAAAACAAGCTTTCCCGAAACCTTTGTTGAAAAATCTGCTAACGTCCCATTTTTAGTAGGGGACTTGCAGCTCGGTAGGTACGATTTTCTCCTGATCATGCCGTCCACTTCCAACACCGTGGGGAAAATAGCTGCAGGGATATCCGATACCTTGCTGTCCAACGCTGCAGCGCAGGCTATGAAAGCAAAAGTGCCAGTTTATATTTTCCCGGCTGACCAGAGGAGGGGCGAAATCACCACAGATTTACCTGATGGCAAAAAACTCACCCTTGCAATGCGCGATGTAGATATCGAAGCTGTGGACAAACTGAGAAAAATGCCCGAAGTAAACGTGATGGCTCATCCGGATGAAATAAAAGGAATCATTAAAAAGCATATCGAAAACAAAAAGTAACTCAGCCTGGGTAAAACAGGTCTTTATGTTTTCATCCCTTTCCTGAGTTCGATTTTTTCCATTTCTTGAGATTTATCTGTCTTGATATATCCCCTCTCGACCCTATCGGTTCCAGCTATTTCGAGAAGTTCGGTACTATACAGAAGATAGAACTTGTTATGATATGGTTCCCTTTGTCTTTATACCGCATTGCAGCGCCGCGCAGTGCAGGGTTGTTCGATTCGGTTGCACATGAAGTGAACACGATGCTTTTTGATTCCACATCCGCCGTTGATGCTTCATGAACTTTCTCTACCTTATTTGCCACATCAAAGCTGAGGATTACGGCATCCGATACCTTCTCTTTTTTAGCTAACTCTATGAACTTCGGGTACATGTCCCTGAATTCTGCTGTTTCTCCGTCGATGGCGCTTTTCAAGTTATTTGCGGTACTGCCCACTGCGCCCATCACCCGCAAGTGATTGATAGCGTGTACAGTCTCAGCAGCGTCCGATTGTTAAAAATAGTCCCGTATCGCCTGTATAAAAATCTAAAACACCCTGAAGGTCGCAAGTCGCTCAAGAAGCATGCCTTCCACAATTAGAGGATAATCTTTTTCCGCATTCTTCAAAGCACTGGTGAGCTTCCAGCCCTTATCAGCAAAAATAGTGATGAGCGGCTCGCCTTTCTTGACAGTCTCGCCCTTTTTCCTGTGAATCCAGACACCTGCTCCGATATCGATGGGTGCTCCTGCAATCCTTGCAATCTCGACTATGCGCTTGTTATCGAATTCAATGACATACCCATCCGCAGGAGAAGCCAGTTCCGCCCTGTGTTCACCGGGTTTAATATCGGTGTGCGTTATATTCGGATTTCCGCATTGGGCTTCGATTATCTCCTTCAGTTTTTTGAGCGCTTTGCCGGAACGCAGCGTCTCCATTGCAAGCTCTTTGCCGTGCCCTTTAGTAGTAACTCCCCCCATCTCAAGCAAAATTCCAGCCAGTGCGGTGCTCTTTTCAATAAGGCTGTTTGGTCCCTGCATCGTTTCCAATACCTTTAGAGCCTCCCTCACCTCGATTGCAGGACCCACGGTCCTCCCCACAGGCGAAGCGCCGTAGGTCATGGCGCATTCCACATTCATCCCCAGCCGCTCACCCAGTTCGATTAAGTCCCTTGCGAGTTTTTTTCCTTCTTCCATTGTGGAAACTTTAGTTCCGCCTATGGGAATGTCGATAACAACACAGTCAGCCCCGACAGCCCCTTTTTTTGCCATTATGGATGCAAGAAGCTGGTTGTGGGGGTCGATGCTGAGCGGATATTCAGCATGTATCAGCTTATCATCGGCTGGGGCGATATTTGTAGCGCCTCCCCATGCTATTATGCCGCCAACTTTCTCGGTGATGGATTTTATCTCGTCTGCTGAGAATTCAACAGGCGCAAGCACTTCCATCAAATCTGCTGTGCCTGCAGCGCCTGTTATCGCCCTTGAGCTTGTCTTGGGTATTAGTAGACCATTTGCGGCTATTATAGGCACCACCAGCAGCGATATTTTGTTGCCGGGAACGCCGCCTATGCTGTGCTTATCCATGATTGGATGCGTGTCGAATTCTATTTTTTCACCGGTATCAATCATCGCTCTGGTAAGCCATTCAATCTCATCACTGGTCATCCCATGGATGTATGAGGTGGTAACGAAGGCAGACATTTCGATTTCAGTAAGATTGTCTCTTACAATATCCTGGACTATCTGGTAGATTTCTTCCTGCGTCAGCTTCTGGTGGTCCATCATTTTTTTGATAAAACCGATGGAACTGGGTCTTGATGTGGGAATGATATCTATTGCCAGAGGGCATACTTCGCCAAGCTTTTCACAGCATTCCTGATACACTCCCACGGTACCTTTTTGAATCATTTCGCCGGTCTCCACGATTGCCGTCAGGTAGCTATGGTCTTTTAACTGTACACGATCGCCGCCTCGGACGCCAAGTTCTTTCGCATCCTGTGTATTAAGGACTACTTTATACTTGCCTGCTTTGATTTGAAGTGATTGGACTTTAAGTTGCATTTTATCGTACTCTGGTTTGTTCTACATTTATTAATAGTGTTTACAATATTTAGCATTATTGATTATTTATAAGAATGCCATTACATTATAATGGTCTTTTAAAGAAATTCGAACCGTTTTGAACGGTCTGGAGCTTTTTGGAATAAGAGCGCACTTTAAAATACTATTTAGACAGTAAGCATGCTTATATTCTGATAGGTTCAATTCAGTTTAACGGCAAAATGCCGGATTATGAGGTGAGACTATGAATATGAAAAAGATAACGCTGGCAGCAATAATTCTGTTAGCCTTGGCATTTACCATAAGTGTTGTTGGTGCAGCACAGGAAAACCAGACATCCAATGCCACAGAAGACCTCGTTGACGATATAGAGCCATACGAGGGTTCAATAGGTCCGGGGAATGCTTTATACGGATTGAAGATAGCATTTGAGAACATCGATGAGACCTTCACTTTTAATGCAAGTGAAAAACTCGGAAAACAGGTAGCCCATGCAAGACAGCGGATAGCTGAAGCAAAAGCTGAATTGAGAAAGAACAACAACGCAGCTGCGAACAAAGCGCTTCTGCAATACAGGGAAAAAACCAATTCGACAGAAGGCGCAATATCCAGATTTTCAGGCAGTGATTCCGGGCTTCTGCATGCACAGGAAATGATTGCAAAACACCAGTACGTATTGGAAAGGCTTCTTGAATCGCATCCGAACAACACAGGGCTCCAGAGAGCCTATAACAACAGCCAGAGACTTGAAGAAAAGTTTGAAAATAAGACTGAACGAAAGTTTGAGCGCATTGCTACAAAAGAAGGGCAAAAAGTACTGAGGGAAGCAATAAAAGATAAAAGGCTTGAGATCAGAGAAGAAAGAAATGAGACCAAAGAGGCTATAAGAGAAAAGGGACGCGATATCAGCGAAAGAAACGAAACTACCAGAAGCTAAACACAAAACGTAGAGAAGATAGGTAAGTTCACCTGTCTTTTTCTACGGTACTTTTTTTAAGAAGAAACTATAATACGTTGAAATTTTATACCAGAATATACAAATATCAAAGATTGTTAACTCATGAGCATGAAAATATTGTATCTTCCAGTGGTTTTCTTATTGCTCCTGTCCACAGCCTGTGCCGCACCGGAAAACGAATATAAAATAACGTACACAATAAATGTCAGGGACGACGGCACCGCTATCTGGAATGTGGAATACAGGACGCTCCTTTCAACCAAAGACGACTTGAATTCATTTGAGAATTATACGCAGCAGTTAGATTTGAATCTAAACATCGGAGATGCTTTCGTTGGTGGATTGTACCTTTCAAGGGATACTACCCTGATAATACAATACCCATCCGGTTATACTGTCGAACAAGTTATACCGCAGCCCGACCAGGTTCGGGATGGGCTGATATGGTACGGTCTTCGTTCTTTCGGGGCTGGGGAGCCAAGGATTGTTCTCGCAAAAACCACGTTTCCATGGATTCCATTGGCTGTTATTATTTTTATCATTGCGATCTGCGTATTTATTTACATGCGTAAAATTCACGGGAAAAATGCAAAAGACATTACAGAAAATATTGCAGAAACCGATATGATGGACCTGGAAGACAGGATTTTAAAACTCTTAAAAGAGAGCAGCGGCTCTCTTTATCAGTCTGAGATAGGAAGAAGGCTCAATCTTCCCAAATCAACCGTGAGTTCAGCATTGAATGAGCTCTATAATAAAAAGGTTGTTCAAAAAATAAAGAAAGGTCGTGAAAACCTGATACGGCTTATGTGATTATTTTTGGGCAATAGAATGTATTATATCAGAGTATTTTTAACATGTATTTTAATTCATCGACTCGTAACTGCCCCGGCGCTGTTGGAGTATCCACATACCCATAGGTCATGACAGAACCATAAATCGGAGCAACAACTCGCGAATGCCTGCCCATGTCGCCCATAGCGATGGTGCACACTGCCCCATTTCCGCGCAAAGTGACCTCAAGCAGTCGGAGAACGTCTTCTAACGAGTGCGGCGTTACAGCAAGTTTGGCTATGTCTGCCCCGGCTTCAAAGGATTCACGAATTACACCCAGCATAATATCAATCTCTGGCGTCCTCTGGAAATCATGCGTGGATATAATAACGGTTTTTCCCGTGCCTTTGGCTTTTTTAACAACCACATCTCTTTTTTCAGCGCATAACTCTATATCAACAGCATCTGCAAGCGGTAATAAGGATAATAATTTTTGGATGCGCCCATCTTCGCTCACCTCCCATGCGCCTCCCTCCTGCTTCATCCGATTGGTAATAATAACAGGCAAACCGAGCTTGTTTAGCTGCGCAAGTATTTTGCGTGCGTCAGCACCCAGGAGGTCTATTCGAAGCTCCATAATGTCTGCACCGAGCTGTTTTGCCTTGATTGCAGAATCAATAGGAGCTTCTCCTATGGATGCTATTATTGATTTATTAAGTTCCAGACTGCCTATGCGCACCATATAGTGGTAAATGTCATTATTTTATGATAAGTGTTATGAAAGAAACATAATATAAAATCAAAATATTTATATCATCTGGAGTAAATTTAACAAAAGATGTATCGTTTGACGGGGAAAATTAAAAGAGCGGCGGTAAGTTTGATACTTCCCGTGGACGGTAAAAGAGCGGGAGAATGCAAAAATTGCGGCTCTTGCTGCATGTTTTTGTATAAATGCCCTTTCCTCCGGTTTGAAAATCACAATTCCCACAAAGCAATATGCACTATTCACAGGTTCAGACCTCCCATGTGCAGGAAATACCCGAGGACGAAAAGCGAGCAGGCGCACCAGCCCTGCGGCTACTATTTTATTGATGGAGCCTCTCCTGAAAAACTATTTAGCGGTAAAAGGTAATTACAAAGTATGGTAAAAATTTGCCTGAAAGTATCAGGAAAGTCATGGAAACAAATCAAGAGTAGATAGCAATACTTACGATTTTATCGCTTTTACAAGTTCTTCTATCTTCCCTTTAACATCCTCTACTTCTTCCACGATTGTCCCGGTGACAATCATATCAGCGCCTGCTTTAACCCGTTCCTTTGCAGCAGTCCCGTCTCGAATCCCGCCGCCTACGATTAGCTTTGTCGTCCCCACAGCTTTTTTCACAGAAGCCACCATTTCAACAGGCACGGGCTTATCCGCACCCGAACCTGCTTCAAGATAAATATAATGCATCCCCATGTATTTTGCCGCAAGCGCATAAGCAACAGCCAGCCTTGGCTTATTCCTGGGTATCAGACGCGCATCTCCAACCCATCCGGCGGCTCCCCCTGGCTCTATCACAATATATGCCATGGATATGGGTTCAATGCCATGCTTGTAGACAATCGGCGCGCCTATTGCCTGGTTTGTGGTAATGTAGTTGACATCCCTGGAATTCAGAAGGCTCATAAAAAACACGGCATCCGCGCTTTCACTCAAAGCTCCAGCATTTGCAGGGAATAAAATGACTGGAAGTGTACAGGCTGACTTTATAGCCCGCACTGTCTGTTCAACCTCAACCCCGGTAGCTCCTGTGGAGCCTCCCACCATTATCGCATCCGTGCCGCCGCGCTCTGCCTCCTGCGCGATTTTCCCTGCAGCCTCTGGTGACTGGCAGTCAGGGTCAATAAGAGTAAGGTGAACTGCACCTTCTTTTTCTACTATCTGGTTGAGGCGTTCCTCTACTCCCAAGTTACGTTCCCTTCAATTCCTTAGATTTCATTCTAAGACCTGTATATCCGCATTTCCTGCATCTGGTTGCACGTAATGAATTCCGTGCATTGCATTTCATGCATATTTTCATGTGCAGGAGTACTTTTTCCGCCTCTGGAAATCTTGCCATAGTTCACCTCTGGTGGACTGCTTACTATAATGTTATCAGATTTAACCTTTTGCTCAAAAAGATTCTTTCCTTTCTTCCACCTGCCGCACTATCTGCTATCGGATTTCCTTCGCTGTCCTGTATGGGGTCAACCACAACTGGTATTCCTTTATAATCATCAGTCATTACTCACTGCACTTAATATCCTTTTCCCTGACCTCACCTTCAGGCTCAATTTCCTCGAATATCTGTCCTTCAAAGGAATATACTTCTGCGCCATTGAGCCATGCATCCGGCATGAGCCCGGCTTTCATGCAGGTCTGGCACAGGAATTCCGTGCAGTCAAAGCCATGTTCAACAGCCACTTGAGGAAGCAGTAGCCCCGAGCACATGCCTGCGGCAACTATCAGCCCATCTCTTCCGATTATTATCTTATCCGGGAGATCTTTGGGTTTTGCGTTGATAAGCTTCGGTACTGTAAGCACTGTAACCTCGATAATCAGTTCGTCTATCTCTTCTGGTTTCACAGGGTGAAAACGCGGGTCGTCGCGGGCGGCATTGATTGCAGATATTATTATCGCTTTACCAAGGGGCAATATTGGATATGGTCGCCCTATGCACCCGCGAAGCTCTTTGCGCTTAATCCCCTGAGTCCCCGTATTTAAATACGGGGTCTCAGGGGTCTTAAGCGTAACAAAAACGCCGCGATGTTCATTAAAAACTTTGGGCAGGTTATCTGGCTCTATTTTTTTCCCATTTCCAAGGCATTCCTCAATGGCTCTGCGGGCGAGGCGAACTGCTAATTCTCCGTCTGGTTTTGTAAGCATGATTAAGGAATATTGTACGATAATGAGTATAACTTTTTTGGTTCAATAGTAATTATATGAGAAATAAGGCATTATAATTTTTATTCCACTCTGATTATGAAAGCATTTTGAGTATTTTATTACTTTGGGTTATACAGTTGAAGTCATGATCGCAGGCAAAGATAGAGCCATTCACCCTGCTGCCTGCCAAGTGAACATTGAACTCCAGCCTGTGCAGGCAGTACTGCAGGTAGAGATAGAGCCGTTCACTTCCTATGGCGTCAATAACTCGTTGGATTTATGAAGCAATAACCACGGAGACACTGAGACACAGAGGTTCAAAACCTCACTCCGTGCCTCTGTGCCTCCGTGGTGATATAAATATGTACTGATACATATTATATCAAATGAAGCAAAAACCTGAATTGGGAGGCTATAAAGATA
>CAYSLW010000061.1:0-10149 GCA_964431955.1 uncultured Candidatus Methanoperedens sp.
TTGTCGCTTCATTATCGTTAAACCATTTAGCGGGACTTTCTGCCTTAAAAAAAGTAACGGATTAGAGTCGCTATCGTCTTCACTGATTATAATCATTTTAGATATCAGTCCGTTGCTTAATCATTACAAGCTGAGTATAAATAAGTAACGAGTGCAAAGGTAGGTTTCCTATGAAAACTCCTGCGGCAGGGCAGAAAGCAATCTCTTCCCAATAACATATATCTCAGCGCTCTGCTTTCTTGATGCTTCAGGAGAAAAAGCTTTGACTTTCACGAAATGCTGGCGCACTTTATCCAAGAAATCAGGAAACATATCTCCCTGGAATACTTTTACAGCAAATCCTCCGCCGGGTTTCAATATCTTCCTTGCACATTCAAGAGCCGAGGTAGCAAGGTCTATGGAGCGGGCATGGTCATAACTCCAGTTCCCCGAAAGATTGGGCGCAGCATCGCAGATAACCACATCGGCGCCTTCATTAGTCCCCGTATTTAAATACGGGGTCTTCATCTTTTCCCTGATTTTCTCAACCGTAACGTCGAGGCGTATATCCCCTTTTATCGTATCCACGCCTTTGATTTCCTCTATCGGCAGTATGTCAACGCCAACAACCCTGCCGCCCGAGAGTTCTTTTGCAACCTGCAGCCAGCCTCCGGGAGCGGCGCCAAGGTCGACAATAGTATCCCCTTTCTTAATAATGTTAAACCTTTGGTTTATCTGTTTGAGCTTAAAAGCTGCACGGGAGCGATATCCTTCGTCCCTGGCTTTCCTGTAAAAATAATCCCTTCTATCACGGGGCATATTTTTTACCTGCATACACCCACTGGTCATAAATGCCTTTTTCGTCTGTATTATCGATTATCTTTCCTGTAATATGGTTTTTTTCAAGTGCGTCTTTAAGAATCTCTATTTCTTCTTTTTTATTTACAGTCAGCATGAGCATCCCCTCTGTTTTCAGGACTTCAACAGCCTCAGCCATCATTTTTTCCCAGATACCTTTGTTAAAAGGATATATCGTACCCAGCATAAAACCAACTATGGTGTCAAATGCATTGTCAGGGAAAAATTCAGAAAGCCTGGTGGCATCAAGCACTATTGTCCTCTTTGGGTCCAGCACATTATGCTCAAGCCCCTGGCATATCTGGCATTTATCATAATCTATTGTCAGGGGATTATAGCCCATCTCATGAAGCGGCAGCGTGGACATGCCGTTGCCGCAGCATATTTCAAGCAATTCGCCATGAAGTTTGTATTTATCCAGCAATCCTTTCAGTTTCGCATTCCGGCTTTTGATATACACCATTTCATATGGTTCCTTGGATATGTGGCAATTTTCGCATAACCCCCTGTTTACAAGTGATAAAGAATAGTATTCAATTATTGCATCGTTAAATTCTGTGGAAGTGGCATTGCATAATTTATTTAATTCTAAATTCTTTGCGATACTCGAAAATCTCCTGCTACTCTTATTTGGCACAGGCTTTGAAGAAACAAGGTTTGTGAAAAAAGCCCAAAACTTTTCTGTATCATCTGTTTCGGGATTAAAAAGAACTAAACCTATAATATTATTGTTTTCGTCCTTAATCCCACTAATCAAAGCTTGCGGGTCTTTCTGGATATTTTCCAGATAATGCAACGATAATGTATTGTTCTTTAACGATGCGTAACTTTCTTCAACAAAATATATATTTTCATAGGCTGGAATGCCTAAAATATCGTGGAACAGCATATCATATCAATGGCTCGCGACTCGGGTTAACCGCCTTCATCGGGTTCATCATCACGATAGCTTGTATCACCCATCATGGCTGCACCGATAGAGTCTATGCCATCCAGCCATTCAGCCACTAATCCTTCAGGTATATCGTCAAGATATTTTTCATTGAGCTTTCCCCCGGCAAGGATATTTGCACCAATTTCCGCGATAGAACCTAATGCAGTTCCCATATCATCCTCTTTTTCTGCCGTAAGAGCGCTCTTTATCAGTTTGTTGAGGGATTTTGTTTTTTCAAAGGCTTTCTCTAAATAACATTCGCATGATGCAAAAACGCCCATCAATGCTAATTGCACCGATTCAACCATCATGTCAATATCTTCATTTGCCGGTTCAATTTTTTTCAGGACGATTTCTTTGATTTCTGCAAGATATTTCAGGGCATCCTCTTTGGATATCAGGTTTTTGTCATATTTTGCTATTATTTTCAAACATGCTAGAACCACATCATCTTCCATATTAACAAAGACAGCCCCTTTCTGCTGGTCATCGATCTTAAAACCACTCTCTTTTACCCAGTTATGCCACCGCTCCTCGGTATAGAACGGCATTATATGTTTTTGTTTCTGCATGATTTCTCCATTATCCTTGCTGTATTTTAATTTTTGGTTGCTTCATATCATCACTCCACGGATATCAGCCCAGAACCTGCTTTATCTGTTCCGATGCCTTTGTCATCTCTATCAGAACTAATCCAAGACCTGCATCAGGTCTGGTCATAACTAAGAGCAATGCTTTTGACCCTGCTCCAGTTCCGATTATTCTCCCATGTTTTGATTCCACGATTATCCTGTACGGAACGCCCTTTCCGAGCTCTGTTGTTGCGGTTTCTGCCGCCCCCATCATTGTAGCCGACATTGCTGCAACGATTTCAGCATGCTGTTTTTTGGGTATAGTTGAACATATTAGTAAACCGTTTCTGCTTGCTATCGCCGATGCTTCAACGCCCACCAGATTATTAATGCCGCTCAGGATTTTTTCAAGCATTTCAATTGTCGTCATATGTACACTCATATCAGTACAAACCTTATTAGATATATATTTTTTTATATATTATTATCATAATGATAAATATTATCCTGAATATATCCTTCTTATTCAATATATATAGCTGGTCTCATGGGGCTTGCCAGACTGCTTTTTCCCTGTGGGTCATATCCTGGAACATCTGCATTGTATATCTCTATATTACATTCTACCGCGCGGCTCAAGAATTCCCGCGCTTCGTTTAAAGCATACGTCTCATCAAAATCCACATCAATTAAGTAATTCATCCATTCCGTATCCATTCCCTTGATTTCCGTGATTACTTTTTGTGCGAATTTTGGAATTTCCTTTGCATGGGCACGCGCAGCAGGATCGCTCATAAGCGCGTTCATGAGAGCTTTCATATCAAGAGCATTATCTTTATACAACATTATGGCACGCTTTAGAACCTTCTTTTTCCATGAAGCCGAGGTGTACAAAATTATCCTTTTAGGTTTTATTTTAATAAGACGGATTATTTCTTCTATATCTCGCAGTGTATTGTTTGTTATTTCTTCTGCAAATTCTGCACCTTTATCAATAAGTGACATGTCAGGTTCTGGGTATTGGGCTAACGAGATAAATTTCCCTCCCAGTTTATCCCATATCTCATCACATAGGTGGGGTGTAAAAGGCGCCATTAATCGAACCCATGTATTCAGAACTTGCTTTCGGGCAGCGCGCCCGAAACGGCGCTCATACCATTTCATATCGTTCATCAGAAGATAGAAAGCATTCTGAACCGCCCTTCTTGTTTGTATTTTATCCAGCGCATCCTTAGTTTCCCGAACCCTGTACTGCAATCTGCTTAACATCCATTTATCAATGAACTTTAATTCCTGTTTCTCTCCCACTTCTTTATCTTTTATAATCATATCATAGGCTATTTTATAGAATCTTTCAACCTGTTTCCTCGTGGATTCTACATCCGCCGCCCGCCAGTCAGCATCCTGGACATGCTCAGCAGTGCTAAGAATATAAAGGCGGGTTATATCAGCCCCATACTCTTTTACGGCAGATTTCAATGTGAGTAAAGGTCCCTTAGATTTACTCATCTTCTCGCCCTCAAGTGATACGAAACCATTGATGGCAATCGCGCGGGGCCAGCAGATTTCCGGAAATATAGCAACATGATGGAAAAGGAAAAACAGGAGATGGTTCGGGATAAGGTCTTTTCCTGAAGAACGCAGGTCAACCGGATACCAGTACAGGAAATCATTTCGTATATCATTGATGGTATCAATATCTATTCCTGTTATCACAGACACATTTTCAGGGCTGCCCTGTCCGAGCAGGCAATAATTAAAAAATTCATCTTTCAATTGTCCGGGCTCGAACCTGTCAAGGTATTTCGCAATAATATAATAGCTCATGTAGATCGTGGAATCACCGAGGGATTCTATCATCCATTCCTGGTCCCACGGAAGCCTCGTCCCCAGTCCTTTTCGCCTTGCGCAGGCTTTATCTTTCAGCCAGTCAATCTTGTTTTCAATATCCACCCTCATTTCAGGCGGGATTATCTGCATGTTCCCAAGGCACCTGTAAACACCTTCCTTCCATGAGGAGTCTGAATAATTTAAGAACCACTGGTTTTCAACCATTTTTATAACGCATGTAGCGCCGCACCTGCATATCACGGGCTGTTCGCTGAATTCATAGAAAACATCGGCAATACCCCCGGATATCAGGTCATGCGCCAGCACGTCTTTTATTTTGGAAACCGCCGTGCCAGCATATTTCCCTGTGGTCTCTGTAAGCGTTCCGCCGTGGAATTCCCGCCTGTAAACGAGTTTTGTCGCTTCTTCTGCTTTCGGGTCTTTCTGGTCTTTCACTTTCAGTTCAGAAACTGCGTCCACTGCAGGGTATTTTCCATATTCCGGCACTTTTATCAGGGAAATGAGCGGAATTTCGGAAACATCTTCGGTAATGCCGTATTTTGAAAGCTTCGCGCCCTTCAAATCGCGCAGGGCAAGATAATCGTACGGCGCGTGAGCGGGAACGCTCATGACGATGCCGCTTCCGTTTTCTGGGCGAACATACGATGCCGGCAGTATCAAAACAAGGGAACCTGTCACGGGATTTCTCACTTTTTTCCCTATCAGCTCTTCACCATCGACGTCTCCTATGAATTCCAATTTTTTATCTGTGAATTTAAGTTTTTCATAGGCTTCTTTACTGACTATCCAGGTTTCACCATTGGCTTTTATTTTTACATGGAGGTTTTTCGGGTTTACCCACAGGTTCGTAACCCCGAATACCGTTTCGGGGCGCAGGGTGGCGCAGGGAAGAACAACGCTGTTGAGCTTGAATTTGATAAGGGTATACTCGATTATTGTGGCATCCTCCCCTTTGAGTATATCATGGTCTTCAACAGGATTCTCATCGTTCGGGCACCACCTCACAGGATGAGCGCCTTTTACCACCCTGTTTTTACTCTGGAGAAGGTTGAACTGCCATGTAATGAATTTCTGGTAATGCGGGTCTGTGGTGGTGAATTTTCGTCTCCAGTCAATAGAAAAACCGATACTCTTCATGGCAGCTTCTGCTTCCCTGCTGAAGTACTCCACGATGTGCTCCGGACTCAGGATGGTATCCAGGACATCAAGCGGTATTTCATGCAGTTTATTATAGACCCTTATGGTCTCGGGGTCTTTTTTCTGGATCTGCTCAGCCAGTCCCACTATTGGCGTACCCGTGGCATGAAAACCCATGGGGAATAAGACATTGTAGCCCAGCATTCGTTTGTATCGTGCGATTACGTCGCCGATTGTGAATGTCCTGGTATGTCCGGCATGAAGGTTGCCGTTCAAATATGGGTATGGGATAGTTATGAAAAACTTTTCCCGCTTATCAGGCGAAGGTTCGTATATTTTTGCTTCAGCCCATCTGCGCTGCCATTTTTCCTCAATTTCATGCGGGTTGTACCTGTCTTTCATTCACCCTGTTGCACTACTTAATAGTAAAAAGCTTTAACGGTTTATTTTATAAAGTTCACCCTGTATATCTCAGCAGCGCCCCTGTACACCCGTTCGAAATTGGACGTGTTTTCGAACTTGCGTAAACCTATTTCTTTATATTTTAATAATTCAACCTCGCCAATATACACATAGGACACATTGTATTTTTTCAACAACACCTCTGCCTCACGATAATCTGAGGTATCGTATATTGTGTCAACATCTGCAGTTCGCCTGGAAAGTTCCTCCCAGTTGTTGCGCCATGTGTATTCATGACCAACCCAGCCTAAAACAGTAGGAACTCCTGTAAAAGCCGATATAAGGGACATATCCTTGAAACTTTCACCCGGGGCTTCCAGTATCACTGGCGTATCATGGATATTCATATCGACCCAGAATATAGCATCATAACTGCCGAAATTGGTCTTTTTCATATAAGCCATACCATCAAGATTTGGGGTGCGGCTGAACCCTTCCGCCTTTGCATACGTGCCTGTAAAAAGATAAACTGAGTTAAGCACAAGCAGGATGGATAGTATTATCATTATAACATTTTTCATACGGTACGTTTTTTTACACATATCATAAAAAGCATAAGCCGAAGCTGTACCCCAGAGAACCCATACCTGAATATAATACTTAAATACGGTGTTCATTCGCTCGGATGCCCCGCTGAAAGCGTCATCGAAATAGAACAGTTCACAAAAAACCAGGAGACTAAAACCCAGTACTATCAATGCGGATATGAAAAGCCTCTCCATATCCCTGTCCCTGTTAAAAAAATATGTACTTATACCAATTAAAAATGCAAGAGGCACAAACACCGAAAGGGTTTGAAAGCCCGGGAAAAAATACAATGCAACACTTGATATTGCAAGTACTGCCAGTATCCATTTTTTATATCTAAATTCTGGAATATTGATTAACGTGAAAGAGAATATCAAAAATAAAAACAGGTTGTATATCACCAGAAAATTAAGCAATTCTGTTCTAACCATGACAGGTTTAATCCCATGTATGCCTGCGGGTTCAAAATCGATGAAAAAAAAGATGAACAGCAAAAACCCGAGGAAAAGGATTGTGACGCCGACAAATGCCGGTTTTAATAAACTAATAATTTTCCCGCTTCCGGACTGCGGTTTAGACACCATGGATTTTGTTATTAAAACCATAACAAATAGTGCTGCATAGGTTGGATAATCCCATGAGTTAATGACAAAAAGGGAACCTGTGCCCAGGCTCAGGAAAATAAAGGCGAGAGTTGAAATTCTTTTTGAAAAATAAAAATTGAGCATGAGCGTCATCGCCAGCAGCACGAAGGGTATTGCAATTACATGGGCATGAAGGTCCCCGAATAGGAAACTAAAATAAGGGAATTCGTTGATGGTATCAGGTATAATTCTCGATGCTCCCCAGTAATCTATCATACCGGGCACACTTCCCCAGGGGCTGCTGGTCATGCCAAGCGCATGAGCTGATATGACAGATGCAGGATAAAGATTACCTGCAAATACAAGCATGAACATCGTGAAAATTCCTGCTTTTTTGCTGCGCGTAAGATTGTACCCTATTCCAAAAGCAGCGTTTGCTGCAAGGGCTGGTATGAGTGACATGCCCAGGTTATAAGAAATATTTCCGGGAATTTCGATAATTTTTGATAGGGTGGCGATGACATATGTACCGAAGTAATAATACGTAGTTACCTGAAAACCGGAAAGCCATGAGTCGTGCGGGGGGAGGCTGCCGCTTCTCAGGATTGAATTAAGAAGCATGAAGTCGTTAACTTTCTCACCGCCGTGGATATCCGGATTGTATGCCCTTATTACTAAGAAAAACAGAAAAACAAACCCGAATATCAATTCATTCCTTAACAACAGCACCCTGTCGATGTCTGGTTTTAACCTTATATATGAAAAAATACAAATTATACAAACCAACAACAGTGAAAGAATTATCCCGTATCTGCCATAGCCGACTGCATACGATATAATCCATGAAATGTAAGCAAAAAGCAGGAGGCTAAGCGTCTTTGAAACCGAGTAACCGCGGTCGGGGAGATTGCCGCATACGTGAGAGGTGATGGGGAGTAAAACTATTCCGAGGAATACTATCAGCAGGTACCATATCGCTGCATATATTATTTGATACCACAATGCAGCATCCATTGTCAATCCCATAGGAATTCATACCATAATCTGAATATCTGCGACCCCATACCGAAAATATCCCTTATTAAATCCACTTTTGTGGTACCGCCGTGCCTCCATTCTACCGGGAACTCCTTTACCTTAAAACCAGCATGTTGGGCGCGGACGTATAATTCCGTATCCCAGAACCAGTGGGTATCCTTAACATCATCCATAAGCCCAAAAAGAGCCTCGCGTTTGAAGGATTTGAAACCGCACTGGTGGTCGTAGAGTTTCGAACCGAGAACAAAGCGAGCCAGGAAATTGAAACCTTTGCTTGCAAACCCTCTCTTAAAAGGTCTTTTGACGTTACTCTCAGGAAGCATCCTTGAACCTGTGGCAAAATCATAGCCGTCGCGGATTGATTGGATCAATTCTCGTAAATACTTCATGTCAGTGGCAAGGTCTACGTCAATATAGCCAAGTATTTCGCCTTTTGATGCTTTAAAAGCCCTGTTCAGGGCGCGCCCCCTTCCCAACCTTTCATCCGAATGAAGATGCACCACAAAATCATATTTTTTTGCAAGGGCTTCACAAATCTTATCCGTTCCATCTTTACTGCCGTCTTCTGCTATTATTATCTCAAAAGAAGACGTAATATCACCAAGTGCGGCGGCAGTCCTTTCAACTGTGCTCTCTATCCGATGCGCTTCATTATAAGCAGGCAGGACAATTGAAACTTCTATTATTTTGATGCCTCCTGTTTTAAATTAAAATGGTGCGCGAATTGGACTTAGACCCTGAATGCAAGTTTAAAGATGTACCTACTTCATTCCATATACATTCTTTTTTCGCCTTTCAATCGTGTCTTTTAACCTGTCGCGGTCGGAAAACGGAGGTCTTACTTCCGCAAGCTTCTTTTCTTCCTTCGCAGGAGGCTTGCGTTTGCGGCTTTCCCATACACTGTCGTACACATCAGACATTCTATCACCTGTTTCGCAATATGATGCACCCTTAATTATTTTCATTCCTAATAAAACAAGGGGATAATCCAATTAATCTTCCCGGACAACGCTGTTTTTCAATACCCCTATATTCTCTATCTCTACTTCGACCTCATCTCCCACGAACAGCTCGCCCACCCCGGGCGGCGTGCCTGTGGCTATGATGTCCCCGCGCTCAAGAGTCATTATGCCGGAAATAAACTCAATTAAGTTTGGAACGTCGAAAATAAGGTTGGAAGTGCTTGATTCCTGCCGCAGTTCACCGTTCACCCGCGTTTTAATACGAAGGTCGCCGACATCCAGTCCAGCATCCGCGATATAGGGCCCTACTGGCGCGAACGTATCAAAACTTTTAGCTCTTGTCCACTGAACATCTTCCTTCTGGAGATCCCTCGCGGTCACATCATTGAAACAGGTATAGCCCATTATCACGCTGCATGCATCGGCTGCGCGGATGTTCTTGCAGCGCCTGCCGATTATCACGGCGAGTTCAGCCTCGTAGTCCACATGTCTTGTCTTAGAAGGATAGACAATCTTTTCGAGATGACTTATAACCGCAGAAGGGGGTTTTAAAAATAGCAGCGGATTCAGAGGTATGGTCATGTCCAATTCCCTGGCATGGTCCCTGTAGTTGAGTCCCACGCAGATTATCTTACTTGGCTGCGCTGGCGGCAGAAGCTCCAGCCGAGAGAGCAAAAACGTATCGCTGTACAGCCCCCTGTCGACAATAACACGCTCATCTTCGACTTTACCATAGAAAATCTCATCGCTGTTTTTGAATCTTCCAATCATATACTCTCTGTGCCGCACATGTATCACTTTACCTATTAATATTTTGATTGCAACCATGAATTTATTCAATCGAAAGCTTTATACATGATTAGCATTATAATCATGGTATGTTTGTTGGCATGCGGAAGGATTAATGAAATGAAGATAGTTCATGTCCAATCTGTACTTCCACAGGAAGATGTAATTGCGCTGAAGGAGAAAACAGGAGAGTCCTCAGTAAAGGAAGCCATTTCAAAGGCAGTATACCATTATTTGAAATGCGGTAAAGAGGTGTAATATGAAAGTTATACGATATATCACATCTGTCCAGGTTCAAAATCAAAAGAGAGACCTGTTGAATATCTCCATTGGTTTTGAGAAAAATGGAGCTATAAGATTGTGTTTACAGGACACTGCCGAACTGGGGCAGGATTCAAATTATATCAATGAGACCTCTTTCCCGAACAGCGGATTGATGTCGCAAGGAAAGTATG
>CAYSLW010000062.1:0-10041 GCA_964431955.1 uncultured Candidatus Methanoperedens sp.
GGCTCGTTAGATGAATGTGGGATGATCAGGCTCAGACGTGGCGTTTGTATCCTGCGTAACGTACCGCTGGAATGAATACCGTTGCATCGGCGCGGATGCTCATGGCTTTGATATTTCCATCGGTTCGCTGATTTCAGGTTTTCAATCCAGGCGCAGGTATACAAATCAAGGTCCTAGGATTCAACGTTGACCTATGGCGTTTGCCAATTTTGGGAATATGCGAACCGCATATTCGCTGTTATACGATGTGCGTCTTTTATTTTTATGATCCAATAAATCCATTTTCAATCCTTTATTTCGACGATCTTGAACTCCTTGTCATTGGCAATGGCATCTTCATATTGGGTCTTTAACAATTCTTGGGATCTTTTACTTAAGGTCCTTTTAAGCTCATTGTATGGGTAGGCATATACTCTTTGTTCTTGAATATCAAACAGCATAACGGGATTTTTATCCTCAAATTGTCTGTACAACATGATAATACCCTCCCAGTGTTTCCATACATCATCTAAATATACATCATTTTCTCTTTGCATTTTAATACACTGTTGTAAAATAAATCTCCGATGGGTATAAGAGTTCCTCATTACAGAATGTAAGCCTTAATCGTTTTTGAGCTGTATTTTCTTGATGAGCACCCATTTGTAGCACTTGAAAAAGGTTCATCTGGATTCTTATCGCCTTATTCGAGCATGAAAAACCTATAGCATGCAGTGACCCTCTCCGCACTTCGCGCTCCGCTCTGCCTCCTCTATCAAAAAAGAAGGATTGCTGGATTGCTCAGGGATAAGCTCCTTTGATAAACTCCCATGGATTAATACACGCCTCGCTGGCTACCACAGTGCCCACGTTTATCATGCTGTTTATACCCGTGTGCACGTTATCCCCATTATCACTCCTAATTTTCTCCTGCCCGAATCAAATCTCTTTCCCGAGAGCTCCACCATTAATCCACAGAAGTGGCTGGAGGAGTATCATTCCCGCTCAATTTCTGAAACTGCAAACTCGACATACAAAAGGGATTTTCCTGTACCATTGCGAAGAAAAATAAATGTGAGGAGAAAACAGGAAGCTTTTGCTAGAGCTGGATCCGCTTCCATCCTTATTTGAATTGAATAGCGTATCTCCTCAAATTTTTCCTTTAGTATTTGAATAAGAAACATGCTTAATTGATATATAATAAAGAATTAATAAAACTTCTTACAGGATTTGCCCATAAAAATGAGGTTTATCTTGATAGAATTATAAAACATTTTAAAGATTTGGAAAAAATACCAAATATACCCGATATTCAATCTGTTCTGAGAAAAGATGAAACAAAGGATGGAGAGTTTTTCAGAAAAGAACCTGCATGGGTTGATTATGAACAGGGTTTTATTGTTGAACGCAAAGAAGTCGATGAAATTGTAAAGAAACTGGAGAACAATAAGATTCAATTTGTTCTTGGTGCTCCTGCTTCTGGTAAGTCCATTATTCTGAAAAATGTTGGATACAAACTTGTAAATGATGGCAAGAAAAATGTTCATATTGTGGAACTTAAAAAACATCAAATAGAGGATACAAAACTCTATTTTGAGGCTATTCCTGAAATAAATAATGAAAATCCTATTTTTATCGTTGATGATGCACACCTCTATCCTTCAGAATGCGAAAGACTGATTAGAGATTTCAAAAGCGGAGGAAAGGGAAAGCTCATAATCGGGTCACGACCGACAGAAGACATACTTCCAAATCATCCGAAGAAAACCTCTGAATTCCAATTTTTGAATAAAACTGAGATAAATGTTGAAGATGTAACAGAAGAGATGATTAGGACTTTTTTGAAAATAAGGCATGGCTTTAATGATGATAGGATTAAAACTGTATCGAGCAACATTGAGAAATATAAAAACGACTTGTGGCAATTATCTTGGGCATTAAACGCATATAAACCAGAGAAAAATTCGGTCGATGATGAAGAGATTTATGAAAATATAAAGGTTTCAATTACAAAAATTGAAACAAAAGACAGGAAAACAATAAGTGGGGAGGATGTTTTTCTTCCGTTATCGGTTTTTTACAGATATGAAATACCGATTGAGAGAAAGTTTCTGGAAAAACAGTTGAATATCAAAAAGGAAACAATTGAACAGTTAATAGAGTTATCCGAAATAGTTGAAACAGAAGAGATACGAAAACCTACAATGCTTTCACTTCATCATTCTTCTATAGCTGATTTATATTTTAGAACTTATCAAAATTATCCTTCATTTGGAGAAGAAATCAAAGAGAAGATACTAAACCAAAAAGATGAAGACCTTGAATATTGTTTATTTTACCAATACATAACAACCACAGGGCCAAGAAATACTGTTGATGTTGCTATTTATCTTGGAAAAGATTGGTGGGATAAAAAGGGTGGAAAAACGCTACTTGAAAATCTGATTGAAGATGACAAAATACAAAAATCAATTGTAAAAGAAATAGAAAAGGAAGAAGATATCGAAAAAATCGGGATGGACATATCACATATTGCAGGGACAAGTAAAAAAGTAGCATTGAAACTGGCGGATGGAATAGACATTAATGTTCTGTCTTCAAAAATAAATAAAGAAAAAAAAATAGTAAAGGTTGGGTCGTGTGTATATGATATTTCAAGGGCAAGTAAAGAAGCGGCACTGGAACTGCTGGATGGAATAGATATTAATCTTCTGGCTTCAAAAATAGATAAAGAAGAGGATAAAGATAAGGTTGCAAGATGTCTATTTGATATTGCAAACATAAGTGAGGAAGTGTCAAATGAAATACTTAATCGCCACCCAAAACTAAGAGATGAACTGCAAAAAAGGATGCAATAACTCTAGAGCATCATTATCGCCTTCAAATATTACTGCCTGACATCACAACTCTCTGTTCGTGCATATACGAATTATAATCCTAAATGTAGAGTGTCAATTAATTGTGGTTTTTATATAGACAGGTCTTTTTGTCAGTATTTCCTGTTATCCTGCCCAAATACACAACGCTCTCCAACAAGAGTTCGTTCGTATCTGTTCGTTGTTGATGTTTCGCCCATAATGGACTTTGCGGTGGATTTAAGGGCTGTGCGCAAGAATAGGAATACGATATAAATGTGGACGTCATCTGAGATAGACTTTGAAACTGCAAGGGATAGTGCAAGTAAACTCGTGCTGATAGGCGCAGCTCAAAAAGCAGGGCTCTTTGAAGCTCTCTCCGAGGAAAAAGATATAGCAGCCCTCAAGCGCATGCTCGGGGCGGATGAAAGGGCGCTATACATCGTGCTTGAGGCGCTCTCTGCACTGGGGTATGTGGATAAGAGAAAGAACAGGTATATCATCGCCGAAAAAGCGCCCCCCCTCTTCCTTGAGCGGGGCGAGGATTATGTGGGAGGGTCTCTTCCCCATTTTCTGGATATAATGAAAGCATGGCTTCTGCTTCCTGAGATAATTAAAGGAAAAAAACCGCCGGAGGAAGAGCGCGATATATCAGCCTTCATGAACGCCATGGCGGCAAGACCTGATAACGTTGTGGATGATTCAGTAAAACACTGCCTTAAAAGAAAGAAGGATGCAAAAAACGTGCTCGATCTCGGTGGAGGACCGGGCAAGTACTCAAAGGCTTTTGCAAATAAAGGACGGGAGGTTGTTCTTTACGACATGCCGGAAGCCATAGACTATGTCCGCACGGCGTTTGGACTGAAAGATATAAGAAACCTCGCGTTGAAAAAAGGGGATTTCACCAAAAGCAGGTTCGCAAGCGAGTTCGAAGGCAAGACCTTCGACATACTCTTCATGGGCAACATCTGCCATATATACTCGGAAGAGGAGAACATGAAGCTCATAAAGCGCGTGCGGAAGCTTTTGAAAAAGGGCGGGATGATAGCAATAGAGGACTTCGTGCGCGGAAGAAGCCCAATGGCTGAGATGTTCGCGGTGAACATGCTGGCGAACACGGAAAGCGGGAATACCCATACGGAGGAGCAGTACAGGGCATGGCTTGAAGAGGGCGGTTTTGGGAGAATCGAAGTAATCGACCTTGCAGAGAAGGACATATAGCTCATCACAGCTTTTCGGGAATAACGCATGGATCTTTTTACACATGCCCTGCTGCCTTATCTTGCGGGGAATTTTTTCAAAAGAAAAAAAGCGGAGGTTACAGCCCTTGTGCTTGGAGGAATAGCTCCCGATTTTGATATTTTTATCCTGTGGATAAACTCCGTATATCCCAATTTCTTCCTGACCACGCACCGCGGCATCACTCATTCTTTGTTTTTCGGGTTCTTTACGGGAGTCCTGGTGATGTACCTTGCAGCCCGGAAGAAGGATTTGATAAAGAGAGTTCTTAAACTTGAACCTGAAATCCGATTTACCAGCAGCGCATTTGTTTTTATGTATCTTGGCGTGTTAATTCACCTTTTCCTTGACTACATAACCACGCGAGGGGTTACGCTCTTTTATCCCCTCGATGCAAAAAGATGGGCTGCCGAGCTTTTCTTTTTTACAGATACCTATCTAACCATATTCAGCTTAGCTGCGGTTATACTGCTTTATAGAACAAAACCCATAACGCATGAATTAACTGCCAGAAAAATCATGGTGCTGTTTTTTGCAGTTTTCGTTGTCCTCGGAGGGATGAGGTACGCGGAAAAAAGCGAGGCTCAAGCCTCTTATGCCGACGCTGATGCGTTCCCAACGATGAACATGTTCCGCTGGTATGCCCTGTCGGAGGATGATAACAGCATAAGAGTACACGAATACAACGGCTGGAATAAAACAACGCTGTACAGCGCTGAATTCAATCGTACCAGGATTGTTTTTCCCGGGAACGCGCCGCCGTTTGAAGATGCCCTCGTGCAGGCAGAAAAGCTTCCGCAGGTGAAAATGTTCTACTGGAGGGCGTATGCTACGGCGATAAATGCTTCTTACAAGGATGCATGGGTAATAGAATTCTATGACCCTATACAGAAAGTGCAGAGGAGGGATGTGCCAGCAGTTTTCAGAAGGGCTTTTGGCGGGTTTGGGTCGCTTACGGTTAAAGTGGAGAACGAAAAAGCCGCTGTTATTGAAGCGCCGTCATGAGCGCTGGAGATGGTATCTGCAAACCTCCATGTAAAAGTTTTACACTCATTTTCATAAAAAATTACAGGCGGAGGCGCCGATTTGACAGGATAACAGGATTTACAGGATAATTTTTGATCCAATCCTGTCATTCCTGTAAATCCAGTCTGAAATTTATAAATACACTACGATTAATTTGTGGCGCTTCCGCAAAACCCGATGCGCCGCGTACTACTTTGCGCGCCAGTAAGGTGCTGGAGAAATGAACAACGAACTCACAGCGATCTGAGTTAGTACGAGTTCGTACCAGTTCGTTGTTGATTTTTGAATAAGCCAGAGCTTCGTATATGAAATTTTTTGGCATTTGAGCTTTTAATAGGGTTTATTTTAGATTTTTAAGCTATTTTCTTAAGTTTGCTTTTGGCTCATCTGGCCCCATAATACTCTTTAGAGTCTGGCTCTACTCGAAAAAAGGTTGTGATTATCTTTGCACTATTATAAAAAACACCTTAAGAATCAAAAAAGTTGCAACGTATATTTTGTGGGGTGTAAATAATGTTTAGACCCCGGATATATGTTAACTTAAAATCAGCAGCAGTAGGCACCCAGAGCAGCAAAAAGTGGGAAAATCAGCCTCGTCCGGGAGTCGTCTGTGAGGAAAGACGGCATAGTAACGGTCGCCGGGGGTGCAGTCTTATGCAAAAAGAGGTGAATCCCGGGACTATTGGGGGACTATTGGCAGCCGGGGAAATTATCCATCGCCGTTCCTGTCTGAGGTAGGTGGAACGCAGGGCAGGGATAGGTTTACTATATGAATCATAATCAGAAAAATTGATATTCCTGGCTTTCATTCTTGATTACGCAAAATGAGCAAAATTAAGGGTTAACCGCAAATCGCTAATCGGAAAATATATCCGATTATGCACAAATTAGGATTTGAATGGTGCAAGACAATATAGAGGAAGTTAAAAAAAAGGCAGAGAAGTTCGAAACCCAATACAATAAACTAAAACAGGAATTTAAAGATTATATTGAGACCAGCAAGAAAAATGAAGAGAAAAAAAGACTTGATATAAGATCAGATATTTCCAAACGGTTGCTGGTGGTTGCAGACTCGCTAAGCCGAATAACCAGTTCTGAAAATGCAAGTTCATGCGAATTGATGAGGGGTCATACGGAGAATATAAGTAAGAATATTGACGCGGTCTATAGCCAGGTGCTCTCCGCTTCAGGGTTAACTGCTATCGAACCCATGGCGGGTGATAAATTCGATGCGCATGAGCATATAGCCATAGGACTTGAATTCGGTGCAAAATATCCTGAGAACACGGTCTTCAAAGTTGTAAGAAAAGGATATCTAATAGATAATAACGTGGTTCGTCCGGCTGAAGTAATAATCTCAAAGAGCCCAATTTTGCAGCAAGCTGTGAAACCGGGATTATGGGATCGTCTGTTAAGGATCATAAAACCTGAAAGCGTGTATTTGTCAGGGATAAAGCAGGACATGGATGAACTTGATAGAAAGAATAAAGAAAAGATCGACAAATTAGTGCTTGATATTGAATCACAGAAAGAAAGAATGGATAAGATTATTAAGGAAATAGAGTCTATCAGGATTGGGTTGCAAGAAAATAATGTAAAACCTGAAAAGGCAAGAGAGCCGCAGAAGCAATTAGAAAAATTCGATAAGATCCCATGGATATAAAAGTGAATTATATATTAAGATTTCATATATAAATTAAATATACAATAAGATGAGGTAGATTAAATTGGATAAGAATATACTTGGTATTGACTTTGGTACCACGAACTCAAAAATGGCATACATCCTGCTTGATGAGCCTGTAATGATCGAGAACAGCGAAGGAAAAAAGATCACACCTTCAATTGTTTATTTTAAGAATGAAGATGAAGTCGCTGTGGGTGAAATAGCGAAGCGGAACCTGATAGTAAACCCTGAAAATACCATATCATCGGTCAAAAGGGAAATGGGAACCGATTTTAAGAAAAAGATCGGGCGTCATAAATTCCCTCCTGAATACATCGGAGCTCATATCTTTAAAAAACTGGCAGACGATGCTGAAAAACAGCTTGGGAAGAAATTCACTGAAGCAGTAGTATCAGTTCCAGCCAATTATTCGGATGGGCAGAGGCAGGCTATTAAGGATGCCGCTGAAATCGCTGGCATAAATATACTGAGATTAATCAATGAGCCCACTGCTGCGGCGCTTGCATACGGTATAAGGGAGGACAGGGACAAAAGAGTGCTTGTATATGACTTCGGAGGCGGGACATTCGACGTATCAATACTCTCTGTTTCATCAGGTTTCTTTGATGTGGATTCAAGCGCGGGAGAACACAGATTGGGCGGGGATGACATTGATGCGCGAATAGTTGAGCTTGTGAGCAAGAGATTATATGGACAAATGGGTATCGACGTTAAAAAAGACCTTGCGCTTCAAGCCACACTGCGCGAAGCGTCTGAGGAAGCAAAAATCACCCTATCATCTTCAGAAAATACAACTATCAACATTCCTTTTGTGGCTGCAAACAAACCTCCGTTCAGCATGGTTTTGACAAGGATTGAATTGAACCGGATGATTACAGACCTTATCGAGCGCACAAGGAAACCAATAGAACAGGCTCTTGATGACGCTTCTCTTGATAAAAATGAGATAGATGATATATTGCTTGTGGGAGGCACGACGCTCATACCAGCAGTCCGTGAATTTGTAACGCAGTATTTTGGCAAAGAACCCCTGAAGGGAGATCCTTACGAGGCTGTGGCGCTTGGCGCTGCTGTTGCCAGCCTGGAATATGGTAAAGAAAAATCAAACAAAACCAAAAATATCGAGATAAGTGATGTCATCTCAAGCTCGCTTGGGGTTTATGTAGCAGACGGAACCATAACAAAGATACTTGAACGGAACACTAAAATACCCATCGCTCGAACCCGCAATTTCACTAACGCAGGTGATTTTACAGATGAAGTTATAGTAAATGTATATCAGGGTGAAGGTGAGCACCCTGAAGAATGCGAACACCTGGGTGATTTCTGGATTTCTGTAGAACCTCTTCCAGCACACAACGACAGGGTTGATGTGACCTTTGAGGTTGGAAAAGAGTTCGGTATACTGCATGTTACCGCAATAGAGAAGATATCTGGCAGCCAGCGAAACGTTAAAATGGAAGCAAGAAGCAGGCTTTCTAAAAAAGAAAAAAGCAAATTTATGAAGAAAATGCTAGATATGGAAAGTATTGAAGTGAATGTAGAAAACATCACGACAAGAGATACTCTTACACTTTACCTGAATCCAAACCAGACGATCTGGGACATAAAGAAAGAATTAAAGGAAATGGGCTTAATGGATGACAATGAATTCATCTTTTATGATGATATCGAACTTCAGGATGATGAGAAAATATCAAAAGCAAAAATCACACAGGGCAGCACATTGGAAATAAGACGAACGAATGAGCAAGAAGAAGAATAAGCAAAAAGAACCCGACAAACCTGTATTGAAACAGGAAATACCCATTCAGGATGACCCCTACTGGAAGGTATCCAGCCTTCATTTAGATATGCACAGGGTTGGGAGATCCCTGATCCGATTTGAACGTTTTGAAGAAGAGTATCCAGAATGGACTATGGCGCTGCTGGAAGGGATGCCTACATGGTATTGTGTACTTGGCGTTCATAGGGGAGCTTCGGAAGAAGATATTGAAGAAGCTTATATGAAAAAATCACAATTTTCATATTTTTCAGGACACTATATAGAAGAAGCTTATGATGTCCTGATCGATAAATACTTACAAAAAAAATATGACGAACTGCTTTTTATTTTTGAGCAATATACAAAATGCATGTCGGCATCAGAGAAAAAAGAATTGATAGAGATTCATAATAATAATCTCAAATGTGAAAAAGATTTCATACGGATGAGTGAAATACAACCGCAATATATGAAATTCCTGGAGATCCAGCTTTTCGGAGCGCCAGACCTGTATGAGATAATAGGATATGGACAAGATGCAACGACAGAGGATATAAAAAGGAAATGTGAGGATGGATCCGAATTATTTAAGAAAATATATTCGATTCTTGGTGATCCGGAAAAACGGGACGATTATGATTTCATGATGTATTTTGTAGGGAAATATGGGTCAATAGAAGATCATGAAAAGAGGAATAATAGAACGAAAAAATGGGAAAAAATTGACAGGAAGACCTTTGAACAGATCATATTAATGTCTCTTGATCATTCAGATGACGCCATGCGAACCCAAAGGCGGAGGAATGAAATATTAACAGACAATCAAGACTGGATGAACTACCTGCCGCCAAACAAAGATACTTTTTTTTCAATTCTTGGTATTGACCAGAGTTCACTGTCAGGCGATAAGAAGGAGATTGAAAAGATCCTAAGGGAAAAATACAGATATCTTGAAAAAACGCCGCTGTTGAACCTTGCTTATTCCGTGCTAAAAAATGAATCCCAGAGGGCTGATTATATCTGGCTTTTTGATAATATTCATATATTCAACGCACTGAAGTTTATCGCTTCTGATGATGAGGAAGAGAAGGAAAAGAGAAGAGTTTTTGCGAAACCAAATAAGGGAAAGGGGACGAAAAAGAAGAGCACGAAGAAGTCACCACCACAGATCACTTTTGAAGACCTTGAGCGGGCATTTGAAAAAATTAAAGAGGCTATGCGTTCATGAATCTTGGGGATCTTCTAAAGGCTCAGTACATATTATATCACCACGGAGGCACAGAGGCACGGAGCGATGTTTTGAACCTCTGTGTCTCAGTGTCTTCGTGGTTATTGCTTCATAAATCCAACGATTTATTGACGCCATAGACAGCAATGGGTGTTGGCAGCGAAAGGTTTAAGAAGTTGTGAGTAAATCTCATTCTGCTCGTAAAAATGGAGGATATGAATATGGCAATTGACCCTGTATGTGGGATGACGGTTGATGAGAA
>CAYSLW010000063.1:0-10011 GCA_964431955.1 uncultured Candidatus Methanoperedens sp.
TATGTTGAAGCACCTTTTATGTATCGGGTGCAGTTATCCTATATACGAGAATTAAAGAGATTTTAAAAGAGAGAGGCTATACCAATATCGATGATATTCTGGCTGAAAACAATGTCGTAACCTTAAAACATGATTTAAAACAACAAATCAATACCCATTTTATCAAACAGGATAAACTATTTTGTACAGAAAAATACGTAGAAGGAATCATTAAGCCAAAAGATAAAACGCCGAAAAAGTTTGATCTGATCATATTCGGAAATTATAAACCAAAATATCTGTTCGAAATGAATTTCTATTCAACTTCAGGTACAAAAATCGGTATAAATCAAGGTGAATACGTCGACTTGAATAACTTTATGCAAAAAAACTTCAGTGATTTTGAATTCTATTGGATTACTGATGGAAATTACTGGTTGATGACAGATGGTAAAAACCGATATTTGAATTTACTTCGATATTTTGATAAGATTTTCAATATTAATACATTTGAAGAGCATCTCAAGGATTTCAAATAGATAGGAGACAAAGCCCATGAGAAAAAGGGGCACACGGCAAAGGTATGTGGGCAACTCTACGGCACTTCGTGCCTCGCCTCGGGCTTACGCCCTCGGTCATATAACAAGCGGGTATGCGGTTTGCTCCCTGCGGTCGCTCACCCAAATTCAGCCTTCGGCTGAACTTCGCATACCCGCCAGCCGTTATACACCATTTGGCTTTTTAAGGGAGATTGAGCTTGTTTGACTTCCAAGCTGCATTTAAGAGGATCCGACCTTCAATTGTGGGTATAGGTTAAGATATGATCCTAAATATGAGGTACATCGCATACCCCAACCTAAGCCCGATGCCTGCGTTGTGGCAGCATATTGTGACAGGCTTTTGCCGGATTTTAATAAAACTGCATAGCGATTAAAGGAGTCACAAACGTCTCAATCACTGCAGCAATAAAAAGCAAAGGCAAGATTACCCTCATGTAAAACCTGATGCCCTGTCTTAACTCAGTTTTTATATCTATTTTCAATCCTTTTAAAGATAGGTATATCGCGTACCCGAGCCGAAGCCCAATCCCTGCGCTTATCAGCACCATGGGCACTTCTATAATCCCATGCGGCAGAAGCGCAGCGATTACAAATAAAGTCCCGTGCTGCCTTGAAATCACGTCAGCAAGCATGCTAAGGATTATTCCATTCCCAGCGATGAAAAGAACGGGTACGATACCGAGCCCCACGCCCAGCACAAGAGCTAACAGGCTTTTAATCGCGTTGTTGAGGAAAATCACCAGCATTATTAAGAGAGGATCAAGCGTCTTTATCCAGCCAAACGATTCCTTAAACGTCTCAAGGTAATTCTCCGAAAGCATGGGGTTTTTTACCGATACCAGCAGCCCCACGATTAAAGAGAGGATGAAAATATCCGCAACTATGAGCAGGTATTTTTTCAGGGAATACAGGTATTCAATATCTTTCACTTTATACCCCCATCAATATCCGGAGAGTGTTTCGTGTTGCAGGCGAAAGCCCCAGCACCAGTATGGCAAGTTTCATGAGAGCTATTAGCTTCTTTTCTTTCTCTGTATCAAATTTGCAGTCAAGCATATAAAGCACGGGTATGAACACCAGCAGTTTAAGTGGGTACATCATCAACGAGGGATGGGCGATATAATTCCCTGCCAGATTAATAAAAAACGTGGGAGCTACATGCTTTTCATAATACCCAAGCCAGTCCATCCCCACAAACGTAGAAGAGGCGTCCAGAAGATGAGTAAAAAGTATGGATATATTGACTTTGTCCGTGAGAAGGGTAAAATGGATTTGACGCGATATCAAATATACAATCCCTGTCGTTGCTATGCCTAAGATTAATATAACAATAGCGGGAAGAGGATTCTTAATTGTGCCAACCTCAAGCAGCGCTCCGATATTAAAAAATGCCCATGCCACTCCCGCATAGCCAAAAAATGAATGATAATCCTTGATTTTCCCTTGCCTCTCAAGGTTCAATGCAATCACAAGAATGCTTACCGTAACCACAAACATAAAAAAATAGATTAAAGGGGTCACGAAGAGATACTCTAACGGGGGTGTGAATACTTTTGAATCCTTTAAAACACGTAGGGATGAACCGGCAATGATATACGGCGTTACCGAAATCATGAACCGTGCATCCATCTCCACATTCAGTCTTTCCAGCAGCTTTAAGACTCCGAAAAGGCTAATACCCAGCAATATAGCATAAGTGACTGTATCCACTGGATTGTAAGACGTGTCATTGACTATGCCGCTTATGTAATACTTATATATATACTGCCAGATTGTATCTATTATAGTCATATCGCAACCTTATGAAAGAAAGCAAAGAAAACCGTAAAAACAAGTGGATGCAGCTGCCCAGAAACGTGGTCGTTGGTCATGGTGTAATCAGCGATACAGGTAAGGTGTGTAAAGACCTTAAGCTTAATTGGAGCGCGCTTATCGTATCTGGCGGCTCCACACGCGAAGCTGCGGGAAAAACAGTGGCTGTTTCCCTGGAAGATTCCGGTTTTGACGTAAATGCTGCCATTGTCGAAAAGCCCACACTCGATGAGGTCAGGAAAGTGGAGAAAATCGCCGGCGAGGTAAAAGCATCATTTTTGTTGGGTGTGGGGGGCGGGAAATCCATAGATATAGCCAAGCTTGCTTCCATGCATCTTGACCTGCCTTTCATAAGCGTGCCTACTGCAGCTTCGCACGATGGAATAGTCTCTTCGCGTGCATCCATCATACGAAACAACAAAACAGTCTCAGAAGCCGCGCACACGCCTCTTGGGGTTGTGGCGGATACTGCGATTATAGCCACAGCGCCGTATCGCCTTCTTGCAGCAGGATGCGGCGACATCATCTCCAACTATACCGCAGTCCGTGACTGGGAACTGGCGCACAGGCTGCGCGATGAACCCTTCAGCGAATACGCTTCGATAATCTCAAAGATGACAGCAAAAATACTGATAGAATCTGCCGAGGCAATAAAACCAGGTCTGGAAGAGTCGGCATGGACTGTGGTGAAAGCGCTTGTAGCCAGTGGAGTGGCGATGAGCATCGCAGGTTCTTCACGTCCTGCAAGCGGTTCTGAGCACAAGTTCAGCCATGCGCTGGACGAAATAGCGCCAAAGCCTGCTCTTCATGGCGAGCAGTGCGGCGTTGGGACGATAATGATGATGTACCTGCACGGGGGCAACTGGCAGGAAATACGCAGTGCCCTGAAAACAATTGGCGCGCCTACAAACGCAACAGAGCTCGGGATAGAGGAAGAGTATATTATCCAGGCACTCCTTCATGCCCACAGGATTCATCCTGAAAGATATACTATACTTGGAGCAGGATTGACCCGCGAGGCAGCCGAAAAGGTAGCAAAGATTACGAAAGTCATTTGAATACCCCGTATTTAAATACGGGGTCTAATTTAAAACAGGTGAAATTATATGGAAGAATCGGATACAGTAATAACGTTGATAGGAACAAAACTGGCAAAAGCCGGGAACGAGTTCTTTTTTAGAGGTGCTGCAAAGGAATGCGAGCCGTGCAAACTTAATAGAACATGTCTTAGCCTGAATCCCGGGAGCAGGTACAGGATAACCAGCATTCGGACAGGAGAGAAGCTTGAGTGTTTTGTGCATGATTCCGGCGTCTGCGCGGTAGAAGTAGTGGAAGTGCCGATTAGGATGGCTGTGGAGTCAAGGAAGGCAATAAAAGGCTCAAAAATAGTGTATGAACCTTTATCCTGCACTCTTTCAAATTGTGAAAATCTTGTCTTATGCCGCCCTTCCGGGCTTACGCAGGGTGATAAATTTATGATAATGAATGTGGAAGGTGAGATAAACGAGCCGTGCGGGAAAGGTTATTCATTAAAATTGGTGGAGGTAAAGAGGTAAATGAAAAATATAGACCAGAATACATGCATGGATTGCGGAGCAGACCTGAGAGGTAAAAAAATGTATCCTGTATATTCATCGAGGCTTAAAGTGATAGGCTACAGATGTGAGGCATGCAACGAGAAAAGTAAATCTCCTGGGGCAAAGAAACGCGAGGAAGAAATCAGCAGGCTCACAAAAGATGTGCCTAAACTTGAAAACCCTGCTATGGATATAAGGAAATCGCTGAATAAAGACCCCGTATTTAAATACGGGGACTAATTGATATCGAATAGACCGGAAACCCATGATGGCAAAGATTATAATATTTTGATTCGTATACACACGGGAAATGATTAAGAAATGCCAGGATCACGGGTTCTTTAGAGGAGAATCATGCGCCTGCGGTGAAGCCGGAACCCTCATGCTCAACGATGAGCAGACCGAGCGGCTTGGCAGATTTACCTCAGGGGCGCTGCGGCATTTCCCGGACGACCTTGGACTGGCGATGAACCAGCACGGATGGGTGGATGTGGACGTGCTGTGCGATGCCATGAGGACGAGATACAAATGGGCTAACAAGGAAAAACTTTTTTCGATAATCGAGTCTGATGAGAAGGGCAGGTACGAGGTTAAGGGCAATAAAATCAGAGCAAGGTACGGACATTCGGTCGATATCGACCTTGACTACGCTGAAAATACGCTGCCAGAGCTTTATTACGGTGCAAGCCGCGAGGAAGTGGATATCTTGCTTGAGAAGGGGATTAGACCCATAAAGCAAAGATATGTCCACCTGAGCACCTCTGTGGAGAAGGCTAAGGAGGTGGCAAGCATCCATACCGAGGATCCTGTATTGCTTGTCATAAACGCCGAGGAGGCGCGGAACGATGGGGTGGCATTGCTTGCGGCTACGGAAAACATTGTACTTTCTGAGGAGATACCTGCGAAGTATCTAAGGGTGATGCAGGAATAAGATACTTGTAATTTGGTTATGCATTAAAAATAAAAGTGCATTAGCGCTTCATCAAGGAAGTGAAAAGGAAAAGTGAAAAACTTTGTATGAATCAGAGAGAAGCTTATAAGAAAATTTGCTCCGAGCTTGGATATCATAGTGGATTAATAGAAGAATTAGAACAAGCTCAAACTGCTATTCAGAGGCATCTTTTCTCTGAAGCAAAACGTTTAATAATAGATATTGATTCACTATATTTCTCTGGTGACATACCAATTGCCTACTTTAAACTACTATCAAATTTTGATGAAAAGAAAATCATAGAGCTTCACCGTCGTGTTTGGAATCAAAGTCGCGTACCTTTGCTTTATGTTGTAACTCCAAATGATTTGCGAATCTATAATTGTTTTGAAGAACCGGCAAATCCAGAGAAAGAACATTTAGATACACAGAACCGGCTAATCAGGTATATCAATCTGGCAGCAAACATTCTTGAAGAACTCAAGGAATTTTCAAAATCTCAGATAGATTCTGGTGCGTTTTGGAAATCAGAAACAGGCCAGTGCTTTCGTAGCGATCGCAGGGCTGATCAGAAACTTCTTGAAAATCTTCGTTTTACTCGGAAAGCACTGCACAAGCAAGGATTAGAGTATCCAATCATCCATAATTTACTAGGACGATCTATTTTCATCCTATACCTCGAAGATAGAGGTGCAATTAATAAGGATAGTTATTATACTCAATTTTCCGATGGCGCAGCAACGTATTTCGATGTAATCAAGGATAAAGATGCTGCATATCGATTGTTTGATAAATTGGAAGAAAAATTTAATGGTGATCTTTTTCCTGTAACTAAAGCCGAACTTACTGCAGTAGAGAGCACACATTTGAAAACTATTAGAGAACTTTTTCTTGGAACACATATGCAGATACGCCAGACAACTCTCTGGCGTCCTTACGACTTCGGAGTAATTCCAATTGAACTCATAAGTGCGATCTATGAAGAATTCCTACATAAAGAAGAAGGAAAAGGTTACACCTCTGAAAAAGGAGCTTATTATACACCACATGCTCTTGTTGAATTTATATTGAATGAAGTTTTACCATGGCCAAGTGATAAGGACCACCGATATGACATAAGCATCCTTGATCCCGCCTGTGGTTCTGGTATTTTTCTCGTTGAAGCTTATCGTCGTTTGGTTGCACGCTGGAAATTTGGCCGTAACGAGAGGAGCATTTCACCTTTAGAATTAAAAGACATTCTTACCAATTATATTTATGGCGTTGATGTCGATCCAGATGCTGTAAGAGTAGCCGCATTCAGCCTATATTTGGCCTTAATGGATTATCTTGAGCCGAAGACGATATGGGAGCAAATTCAGTTTCCGTACTTGGTGTTTTGCCCAGATAAGCCAGAAGATTATGGGAAAAATCTATTTCCAATGGATATATTCAAAAGCGGACCATTCGAGAACAAACATTATGATATCGTTGTAGGCAATCCGCCTTGGAAACGTGACGGCCTTCCAGAACACATATCAGCTTACTTGCGTGATTTGGGTTTTGCTCAGGAGATAGCACAAGCTTTCCTATGGCGTGCGCGCGATTTTTCATCCAAAGGAAGAGTTGCATTAGTAGTGACCAGCAAGATTCTATTTAACATTGAAACAAATGACCATTACTTCCGCAGTGAGTTTTTTGGAAAAAATTATGTAGAGACGGTAGTAAACTTCTCTGCGCTAAGAAAAACAAAGGGCAAGAGAGGGAGACAACTTTTTGTGTCCGCAGTTGGACCAGCCACTATATTCTTTTATCGCACGAATCCACCTGAACAGTCTAAATCTAATCTATTGTATTGTACCCCAAAGCCAACAAGGATAGATAATGCGCTTCCGGGCATTACTATAGATGCGTCCGAATTCAAATTTTTACCTATAGACAAATGCATCACTTCGGATAAGATTTGGAAAGTAGCAATGTGGGGAACTCAGCGAGATCTAGAGATTATAGAAAAGTTTCAAAAATATGGTAATTTAGCACAGCATTTTGGTTCCTGTAAGAGCAAATTACCATGGAAGGGAGCACGCGGGTTTCAAACATCCCCCTCTCCCGATAAAAATAAAAACAAATCTAATCCTCAGTTGTCCAATATGCCATTTATTGATGCAAAAGACATCACGCGTTTCTGGGTTAATCCTGATAAAATTACGAAAGTGAAACCGAATACCTTTGTCGCATTCGGTTGCATGGAAACATATTTTGGGCCGCATATACTTATAAAAGAAGGACAGTCAAATAAACGGTTTTGTGCTGCTTTTACCGAGTATGATTGTGCTTTCCGATCCACAATAACTGGTGTGTCAGGACGTTCAGAGGAATCTACTTTAATGAAAGCCATCACAGCATACCTGAATTGTTCTTTTTCATCATATTTTTTGTTTATGACTGCTTCAACATGGGGAATAGAACGTGAACGGGTTTACCACACTGAGGTTTTCCAACTGCCAGATTTGCCATTTCATTTTACGAAAGAGCAATTAGATAAGTTGGCGAGTAAGGTAGATACAATTGGCAAATTAATGGCGGATGGATTGCCAGACACAGATACGTATGTACGTAAAATTGAAGATGAGATTGATCAGATTATTTATGATTTTCTCGATTTGTCTGAATCTGAGCGCTTTTTGATTGAGGATGTACTCCAATATAGCCTAGACTTTTTTCAAGAAGGTGAAAACTCCAAAGCCTGTGACATAGTGGACACTGAAGACCTTGATATTTATGCAAAAACGTTCTGTGCTGCAATTAATAGTATTCTACAATTTGGTGATTCAGGGGCAACAGCAATAGTTTATAATGGCGATGTACCTCTTCGTTTAGTATCCATTCGCTTCAGCAAAGATAAAAAAGGTGAAACTGTAACGATTTCTGATTCAACCGATGAGTTGAAAGCTGCTTTAGAAAATCTGGATAGACAAATCCCACAAAAATATTCTGAAAGTATATACGTTAGACGGAATGTAAAATTCTATGATAAAGATACACTTCATGTAATAAAACCTGATGAAAAACGTTTCTGGACTCGTTCAATGGCTCTGCGTGATGCCGATGAAACATTGGCAGAAGGGCTGAATAGAGGAGAGTAGAATATGTTATTGGATTTTCAAAGCAAAATAGGACGAGTCAGTGACGTTCTTCCCAACGTTGATTCTACCTTTGTACGGGCATGTCTTTGGATTATGCTAGAAGCTTATAAATTAATGAAACAAGAAAAAATTTATGATTTAACATGGGAAGAACCACGTTTTTCTGCTTGTTTGGTCGGATACATGCAAAAAATCAGGCACCAAAGAGATATTGGGTTAAGAATTGATCCTGAAAGCCATTTGTACCGAGAAGAGATTCTCAGAGGGGAAATAAATCCAGCTACTGCTCCCAGAATTGACATTAAAATATCGGGAGGTTGGGTACAAGAGGATTTATATTATGGAATAGAAGCAAAAATCTTAGTAGAATTGGATTGGAAAAAGCGCGATGCCAATTATTTACTTGGTCGATATATTGATACTGGAATTGATAATTTCGTTAATGGTAGGTATTCTTCCAAAGTGCCTAAAGGCTGTATTGTAGGATATGTAGTGCAAGGGGCTACCTATAAAATTGCTTTAATGATCAACGATATGCTATTACGTCGTGGACGAAGTAAAGAAATGATGACTCCTCATTCTATCAATGGTTATTCATATTGTTATCAATCAACACACATACGCACAACGGATAAAGAAATAATAGAACTCTATCATATCCTTTTAACTTTGGTTTGAAGGATTTATCATCGATGTAACTACATTTCATTGTAGGTTTACATATATACCCTGAACAACATGGTCTCCAACTCTTCTATCTTAAACTTCACATCAAGGAACTGCTCAGTAACCCAGATATTGGTCTTCGTATGGGGAGTAATCACTCTTGTGGTAAAAGAGCCTCCGCCTGCCAAGGCAATATAAGGAATAAGCTGGTCTGCAAGATATACATCCACGCCAGCTCCCGACTTTAACTCTGGTAATATCGCCTCTGCTGCATTACTTCCCACCTTCTCGGCTCTCAAGCCAGGTTTACCGAGGGCGCTGCCCCCGAGAGTTCCGCACCAGAGCGTGATGCCGCTTCCGGTTGATGGGTAATCTTTTACTTCAAGTGAAATCCTGGTATCGTACCCTTCCTCTCGCAAGAGCTTCTCGGCTGATGCAGCCTGCCTCTCAGCAACATGCGCTGGCAAGCCGGATGAGTGGGAAATCCCCTGCACAAATGAGCATGGATTGGTGTCGAAACTGGTCTTTTTCAAAACAGAAGGATTGATAACAGCTTCCACACAGCCTCCGCCGCGGGGATAGTATCCTCTCCTGATGAGGTTGAGTTCACAATGATATCCCATCTGCGAGAGCGCGCCCATGGTGACGAACCGAAGATAATCGATGGAAGGCGACCACAGCACATCGGTTCCGCCTGTAATCTTTATCATGACGGTTTCAGGGGCATGCACGGCAGCAGGCATAAGACATTGGAGAAAAAGGGATATGCTGCCTGCAGTGCCGATATCGATTTCATATACGCCCCCTTTTATTTTTCCGGGCTTAAAACTCAGATTAGTGGAGAGGAGTTTGCACCCATCCACCTCAGCATTGCAGATAGAAGCCAGGCTTTCCACAGCCTTCACATGTTGCGCCGCAAGCCCTGGTTTTGGTCTTGTCCTTCGTATATTATTTATCTCAAGCGTTTTCCCTGTAACAGCGGAGAGTGCCACTGCCGTTCTTAATATCTGACCTCCGCCTTCTCCATAAGACCCGTCAAGCTCCATAAATAATTGTTGTATCCGATGATTATTGAAGCTTTGCTTAAAAGAGAGCTATGATATGATTTAAAGACGAGCGGGTTGGGGAGTGGGGGTTAGTAAAAATAGTTGCACCCGCTCGTCAATACCTCACAAGGAGTAGGAAATATATATATTTTATCCCAAATTGGTTCTGTTGTTTCTGTTGTGTTGTTGTGTAGTCCCGAAACCTTTGACTTTATATACCCATCCTCCAAATATTAGCAAGTGATAGAAAGCAAGTTAAATATTATCCAGGACATTATGGGACATTATAACTCACACACTAAACATTTAGAAGAA